>JAISZM010000128.1 GCA_031269205.1 Eubacteriales Family XIII. Incertae Sedis bacterium
TGCCCGTCGTAACGGCGCAGACGCTCCAACGCCTTCGTCGCCGCGTCAGGCAACTCCGCGCCCGCTATGATGTTTGCCACAAAGGCGGCGTAATACCCCGCCGACAGTATCGCGTCCATGTGTCCGTGCGTCAGCGCACCGCTCTCCATACCTATGCGGAAGGCCATCTCTTCGTTCTTCCAAAAATACAGGCCGATGGGGGCTACCCGCATAACGCTGCCGCAGCCCTTCGAATTGTTCACCCTGTTTTTAAGAGTCCCGTATTTGTTCTTGATGCTGCCCGCAAGCGCGGTCATGCTCGTCTCGCCCGTGCCGCGGCGCGCAAACAGATCCTCCCAGTCGAGTATCTCGCCCTTGAGAAGGAACGCATAGTCCTTGTCCGCAAGGTTGCCTGTCTGCGTGTAGTACCATTTCTGGTACGAGTAAAACAGGCACGGGATATACGCGTAGACGCCGCGCCTGATGGCCCTGTCGTCTGCCCATATGAGTCCGTCGACGGTGAAAATGGTCATCTGCGTGTTGTCCGATATCAGATCCTTGTGCTTATCGCGGATGCCGTACGCTTTTGCGTCGGCGACAGCGCCGCCGAGCAGACATCCTCTGTAATTCGATATGCTTACTCTCATAGTCTTCCCTTCGTTCCTCGCCGCGCGTCATTCCACCGTGACAGACTTCGCAAGGTTGCGCGGCTTGTCGATATCCCTCTTCCTGAGTTTCGCGATGTGGTAGGCGAACAACTGCATCGGCACGACAGCGAGTATCGACGCGACCTCATCGGCGCACTCGGGTATCATGATCGTGTCGTCCGATATTTTTCCCACGCGCGTGTTGCCCTTCTTCGCAACGGCTATCACGTAGGCGTGCCTCGCCTTGATTTCCTCGATATTCGAGAGCATCTTCTCATACAGATAGTCCTGCGTCGCGAACACGATGAACAGAGTACCCCTGTTTATGAGAGCTATCGTGCCGTGTTTCAGCTCTCCCGCCGCGATGGCGAACGAATTGATGTACGATATTTCCTTCAGCTTCAGACTGGCCTCATACGATGTGCCGACGTCCGAGCCACGCCCGATATAGAATATCTGCTCTCTGACGGAAAACTTTTTCGCGAGCTTCGCGACGTGCTCGTCCGTTCCGAGCGCCTCGGTCAGCTTCGCCGGCAGTTTCTTCAGCTCGTCGACTATCCGCTTATACTCCTTGGGAAGAAGCGTACCCCTCGCCCTGCCCATGTAGAGCGCGAGCAGGAACAGGCATACGAGCTGCGTCGTATACGCCTTCGTCGAGGCGACCGCTATCTCCGGCCCGGCCCACGTGTAAAGCACGTCGTCGGATTCGCGCGTGACGGAACTGCCGACGACATTGCAGATCGACAGAATGCGCGCGCCCTTCCGCTTCGCCTCGCGCATCGCCTCTATCGTGTCGGATGTCTCGCCCGACTGACTGATGCAGATGAACAGCGTGTTCGAGTCGACGATCGGTTTGCGATACCTGAACTCGGACGCGAGATCAACCTCCGTCGGGATACGGGCAAAACCCTCTATGACCTCCTTGCCCTGCATACCCGCGTGATAGGCCGTGCCACACGCGACGATATAGATGCGGTTGATGGCGTCGAGTTCCTTTTTCGTCAGCTTAATCCCGTCGAGCTTCACCTCGCCCTTCGCGTTTATCCTTCCCTCGAGCGTCTTGTTCACGGCCTCGGGTTGCTCGTATATCTCCTTCTTCATGAAGTGCTCATAGCCACCCTTCACGGCGGCGGCCGCATCCCACGTCACGTGCATCTTCTCGCGCTTCACGCGCGTCATATCCCCGTCGAATATCTTGATGTCGTCCTTCGAGATTATCACGGTCTCGTCGTTCTCTATCAGGTAGATGTCGCGCGTGTATCTGAGCAGCGCGGGTATGTCGGAGGCCAGATAATTACAGCCCTCGCCGATGCCCGCTATGAGCGGCGCGTCCTTCCTGACCGCGACGATGTGATCGGGGTCATCCGCGGATATGACGCCGACCGCGTAGGCGCCGCGCATTCTCGCAACGGCCTTCCTGACGGCCGCTACCAGATCGTCCTTGTAGTACACGCAGATGAGTTGAGCGATCACCTCGCTGTCCGTCTCCGACTTGAACTCGACATCGTGATTCTTCACGAGCCACGCTTTCAGTTCCATATAATTCTCGATGATGCCATTGTGAACTATCGCGATGCGACCGTCGCAGCTCATGTGCGGGTGCGCGTTTTCGCGTATCGGAGCGCCATGCGTAGCCCAGCGCGTATGCCCGATACCGAGATTGCCGTCGAAGTCCTTCTTCGTGATGCGCTTCTCCAGATTCGCTATGACGCCGGACTCCTTGCGCAACAGAAGTTTGCCGCCCCTGTGCAGGGCGATACCCGCGCTGTCGTACCCGCGGTACTCAAGACTTTTCAGGCCGGAAATGATGATCTCCTTCGCGCTTCCGTCACCGATGTATCCGACTATTCCGCACATGCCGACCTCCCATATCTCATTACCCCAGCTTCTTCTCTATCAATTCCGAGAGTTCCGCCGCGTCGCGCGCGACCTCCTCGGCGTCGGGTCCCTCTATCATGACCCTGACGAGCGGCTCCGTACCCGAAGCGCGTATGAGCGCCCTCCCTTCACCGTCGTACTTCTTTTCCGTCTTCTCTATCGCTATGCCTATCTCGGGATCTGAGAGATAGGCGCCCTTGTTTTCGTTTTTCACTCTCGCGTTGCGAAGCGCCTGCGGGTATATGCGCACGGCCGCCGCCGCTTCGGACGCCCTTACGCTCATATCGGCAAGCGCCTCGATGAGCTTGAGCGACGCGTAAAGCCCGTCGCCCGTCGTATTGTGGTCAAGAAAGATGATGTGCCCCGACTGCTCGCCGCCGACGACGCAACCCGTACTCCGCATGAGTTCGAGAACGTACCGATCGCCCACGTCCGCAATCTGCAGATCGATCCCTTCCCGCTCGAGCGCGAACCTGAGTCCGATATTGCTCATGACCGTGGCGGTCAGCAGATTGCCCGAAAGCCTGCCGCTCCTCTTGTAGTGCGTCGCGCAGATGTACATTATCTTGTCGCCGTCGATGATCCCACCGTTCTCGTCCACGGCTATGAGCCGATCCGCGTCACCGTCGAAGGCGAAGCCTATGTTCGCGCCCGACGCGACTACGGCCTCACGTAACTTCTCGGGGTGAGTTGAGCCGACGCCGTCGTTGATATTCGTCCCGTCGGGTCTGTCCCCGATGGTTATGAGGTCGGCGCCGAGAGCCTCAAACAACATCCGCGCCGCGCCCACGGCCGCGCCGTTCGCGCAATCGGCCACAACCTTAATGCCTTTCAGCGACACGCTCATTCCCTCCAGCAGATGTTCAACGTACCGTTGCAACGCGTCGTCCTCGCAGTACGACGTCTCGCCGATGTCCGCGCCCAGAGCGTGGGACTCCGCGGCTGCGGACTCGTTCAGCACGATGGCCTCTATCTCGTCCTCCAGCGCACCGTCGAGTTTGAAACCTTCGCTGTTAAAAAACTTGATGCCGTTGTACTCGAACGGATTGTGCGAAGCTGAGATGACCGCGCCGCAGTCGACGCCCATATCGCGCACGAGAAACGCGACGGTGGGCGTCGGCGCTACGCCGACTCTGATCACGGAGCCGCCCATCGCCTGTATGCCGGCGGACAGACCATCCTCGAGCATATCGCCCGAAATGCGCGTGTCTTTGCCAATTATCACGATCGGACTCGCGCCACCGCTCGCCTTGGCGAGCACAGAGGTACCGGCCTTACCGAGCGCGCACGCGAGTTCCGGGGTTAAATCTTTGTTGGCTATGCCTCTGACCCCGTCGGTTCCGAAAAGTTTGCCCATTCTTATCCACCTTGTTTCATAGTTTCACTAGGAAGCGGTTTCTCCCCCCGCTTCCACCGAAGCCCCTGAGAGATTCTCGGCCTCAGGCGCGTTTGAGGAAGAGGAACCCAACTCGGGGAACGCCGTGACCCTGACATCAACCGCTATCGGCGAAAAGTCTATCCTCTTCAACGTGTCCGTCTCCTCGTAGCTCAGGAAGGGTTGGACTTTCCCCTGAGAGAAATCCCGATTGGACAGGTCGACGAATATCTCCAGATCGTTCGGCGAGAAAGACTCTATCTGCTCATGCGAGCCAAATACCGTCGCCGTGATCTGAGCCGTCACGATGTTCGCGGAATATCCCTCCGGTACGCCCCTGATCTCTATCATGTCGTTCGTGACGGAGAAGCTCTTGGCCTCCTCGCCGCCTATCTCTATCGTCACGGCAATATCCTTCGACGCGTCCGCAAGTTCCACCTCTCCCTCCGGGAGATGGAGTTCCGGCGTTATTATCGTGGTGGCTCGCAGATTGCCTATATCGATCGGCGTCGCCATCACGGACGTTATCTTGGCGAGAGCATCCTCGCCGCCGCGTATGAACACCTTGTCGGGAATATCCTGTTTCGTCACGGCGAGCGAACCCGGCGGTTTGCCCCTGATCTCGATATTCAGCGGAACCTCTTTGACGTAACAGAGCCTCAGCGTGACCTCAACCGACTCCTGAGACATCGTGACATACACCCTGTCGCCGCTCTTATCCACGGGCGTCACCGTGGCGTTGATCGTCCGTTCGCTTTCGCGAAGCTGCGACGAGTCTATCTCGGCCCTGACGTAGCTCACCCTGTCGACCTCGGACTTGGTTCCCGACACCTCAATCGGGTCGGGCGTTGCGGAGATGAATCCCGGGTCCATGTCCGGCGGGAATGTTTCCGAGTAATTCAGCTTGATGGGTTTGTTCGCCGAGACGAGTTCCTCCACCTCGACTTCTATGCGGTCGGGATGTATCTCCGTTATCTCGACGGACTCGGGTCCCGTGACCTTGACCCCCACGAGGTTTGTCCCAAGCGGATAGTTGCTCATGTCGGCGGTAGCCTTGAAGTCTTCCGCCGTCAGCTTCGCCACTTCGGCCCGCGGCCCCCTGATCGTAACATCGATGGCAAAAGAACCCGAGCCAACCGTCAGGTTGTCCGCTTGAAGAGCCTCGAGGTTGACAAGATCGACATTGACACCTCTGACGACCCTATCCTCGGGGGGACTGACATTCGTCGTCACATAGGCCCACAGCGCGAAGGCGCAGGCGATGGCGATGATGATGTCCACCGTCTTCTTCTTAAACATCGCCGTTTCTCCTGAACAGTCCGGCGAGGCCCGTCTTGCCCGAACCTGCCGACTCGTCGAGGAACATATTCAATATCTCCTTTTCGACGGTCTTGACGTCAAGGAATCTCATTATCTTGCCATCGTAGGCAGCCGAGATAATCCCCGTTTCCTCCGACACGATAATACAGTACGCGTCCGACACCTCCGTAATGCCTATGCCCGCCCGATGCCTCATGCCGAGTTCCTTGGGCAGGCCCAAATTCTTCGAAAGCGGAAGGATGCACCCCGCCGCAAAGACGCGGCCTCCCCTTATGATCACAGCGCCGTCGTGCATGGGCGCCCCCAGGTAAAAGATGTTTTTCAGAAGTTCCGCCGTCACTCCGGCGTCGAGCAAGGTACCCGTTTCGGCAAAGTCGTCCAACGATACGTCCCGCTCCATCACTATGAGCGCGCCCGTCTTGCCGTTTGAAAACTCGCCAACGGTCTTTGCGATGGCTGAAGCCGTCGACTTGACTATCTCGCTGTCGACGGCCGTAAATTTCATCGTGAAAATGCGTCCCCTGCCGATATACTCGAGCACGCGCCTGAGTTCGGGCTGGAACACGACCACGAGGGCTATGATACCGAAGGTCATGACGCCGTTCAGTATCCACTTCAGCGCGTAAAGATGGAACACCCCCGACAGGAAGGCCGCAAGGATGAGAATGATAAAACCCTTCACTATCTGTTCGGCTCTGCTCTCGCGGATAAACCCGAGCGCCTTGTAGATAATAAACGCGATGATCCCGATATCTATTATATCAAGGATGCCGAACCCCGTAGCGAGTCTCGCAAAAAACTCCTGCATATTGCCTCCGTTGCCGTTACTATTATCATCATACTACTGTTTACAGAAATATTCAACCGACAATATGCTCCCGCGGAGATTTTGCACAAAAAATCCCGCGAACAACATCTCGTTCACGGGATTTACACAATTCTTTGCTTTCGGGAAATCTATGTTCCTAAATTTCTGTTTCGAGCAGACCGTATGTGCCGTCATTTCTTTTGTAGACGACGCCGATGTTGCTCGTCTCCATGTTGAGAAACACGAAGAACGTGTGCCCGAGAAGCTCCATCTGCAGGATGGCCTCATCGGGGGACATGGGGTGCAACAGGAATTTCTTGCGGCGCGCTATGACGAGGGTCTCATCCTCGGTCGTCTCGACGTCCGGTATGCCGTCGAAGTTCAGGATGCCCTTGTCCTTGTGCTTCTTGACGAGCTTCTTCTTGTACTTGGCTATTTGACCCGCAAGCCGATCGACGACCTTGTCGATGCCGGCATAGACATCCGTCGAATTATCCTCGGCGCGAAACACGACGCCTTTCGCGTTGATCGTGGCCTCTATGCCCTGCCTGCCCTTTTCAAGGGAGAGCGTGACGCGCGCCTCCGTATCGCTTCTGAAATACTTGTCGAGTTTCTGGAACTTCGACTCTATTATGTCCAGCAGATAGTCGCTCGCTTTGAGATTCTTGCTAGAGATTTTGACGTTCAACTTGCCCTCCTTTGGTTATTGCAATACTTCGCCTTCCACATTCGGGGCTTCGTTCACGACCATATCCTCGCTGATGCCCTCTTCTTCGACGTTTTTCATGTCGCCGATATCGAGGATGTCGTCGTCAGGATCGTCGTCGACCGCCTCGAGCTGCTTCTGGTACGCCTCCATGAATTCGGCGTTCACCCCGTAGTCGACGGATATATTCTTGTAGCGTTTCATGCCCGTGCCGGCCGGGATAAGTTTACCGATGATGACGTTTTCCTTCAACCCGAGCAGGTTGTCCCTGCGCCCTCTGATGGCGGCATCCGTCAGCACCTTCGTCGTTTCCTGGAACGACGCGGCCGAGAGGAAGGAGTTGGTGGCGAGTGAAGCCTTCGTGATGCCCAGCAGTTCGCGCCTGAAGACGGCGGGGGTCTCCGCCGAGCCGAGCTTCAAGTTCTCCTCTTCTATCTCGTGCTTCGAGTAGAGGTTGCCCGGAAGCAGGTTCGTATCGCCCGGATCTTCTATCTTATACTTGGACAGCATTTGGCTCACGATGATCTCGATGTGCTTGTCGTTGATATCGACGCCCTGCAGTTTGTAGACACGTTGGACTTCCTTCAGCAGATACTGGTAGACGGCTGCCACGCACTCGTCCTCTTTTTCCCAGTTTTCACCGCTCTTGTATCTCAGTATGTCCTTCGGGTAAAGGGCGCCCGAGGTCAGAGCCTCCCCCGCCGCGATGAAATCCCCGACCTCGACGACGACCCTCCTGTCGAACGGTATCGCATAGAGCTGCGGCTCGCCGCCGCTTCCGACTATGCGTATCTCGCGCCGACCCTCCGCGTGGGTCTCTATCGACTCAACCGTGCCGTCCTCGCGGCATATCTCGGCCGGGGCCTTCGGCTTACGGGCCTCAAACAGCTCCTCGACCCTCGGCAGTCCTTGCGTGATGTCGCCGCCAGCGACGCCACCCGTATGGAAGGTGCGCATGGTGAGCTGGGTGCCGGGTTCGCCGATGGACTGAG
>JAISZM010000145.1 GCA_031269205.1 Eubacteriales Family XIII. Incertae Sedis bacterium
ATCGGCTGCAACGTCAATCTCATCGCTCCCGTCGTCGTCGAGGGCAACGCCTATATCGCCGCCGGGACGACCGTGACGCGCGACGTGCCGGCGGGCAGCCTCAGCGTGGGGCGCGCGCAGGAGAAAAATATAAAAGGTTGGGTCGAGAAAAGGGGTCTGCTAAAAGGAAAGGAAGAAAAATGAGATGAAAGAGGGAATGTATTGTGACTTTAAGGTATTCGCCGGCAATTCAAACGCGAAGCTCGCGGAGGATATCGCCAACTACATGGGCAAGCCGCTCGGCAAATCCACGGTGACGAAATTTAGCGATGGTGAGGCCTCCGTCAGTCTGTGGGAGCCGGTCAGGGGGGTCGATACCTATATCATCCAGTCGACGTGCTTCCCCGTCAACGACAATCTTATGGAGCTTCTCATCATGATAGACGCGGCGAGGCGAGCCTCGGCGGGACGAATCAACGCGGTCATACCATATTACGGTTACGCGCGTCAGGACAGGAAGGCGAAGGCGCGCGATCCGATAACGGCCAAACTCGTCGCGAATCTGATCGTCGAGGCGGGCGCGGATCGGGTCGTGACGATGGATCTCCACGCTCCCCAGATACAGGGATATTTCGACATACCCGTCGATCATCTCCTGGGTCTGCCCATACTCGTCAAGTATTTTAAGAGCAAGAATATCAAAGATCTCGTCGTCGTTTCTCCCGACCACGGCAGCGTGACCAGGGCGCGAAACATGGCGACGCCTCTCGACGCGCCTATCGCCATCGTGGACAAGCGCAGGCCGAAGGCGAATGTCAGTGAGATCATGAACATCATCGGCGATATCGAGGGCAAGAACTGCGTACTCATGGACGACATGATAGATACGGCGGGCACGATAACGAATGCGGCCAACGCCCTCGTCGATATGGGAGCGAACGACGTGTACGCCTGCGCGACCCACGGGGTGCTTTCGGGGCCGGCCATCGAGCGTATAGAGGACTGCGCTATCAAGGAGATGGTACTGCTTGACACCGTGCCCCTGCCCACTGAAAAGGTCGTCAAAAAGATCAAGACGCTGTCCGTCGCGCCGCTTTTCGCGGAGGCGATGGCGAACATTCACACGAATGTTTCGGTCAGCAAACTCTTTCAGGTCAGCCATTGACGGAGATTTCAAGGCATGTACGCTATAGTCGGGCTCGGCAATCCCGGGAAGGAATACGAAAACACGAAACACAACCTGGGGTTCATTACGGTCGACCTGCTGGCCGAGCGACACGGGATCAAGGTCGTCAAACTCAAGCATAAGGCGCTGACGGGCGACGGCGTGATTCGCGGGGAGAAGGTCAAGCTCGTGAAGCCGCAGACGTACATGAACCTGTCGGGTGAGTGCGTGTCGCCTCTGACCTCGTACTTCGGCATTGGGCGCGATGAACTCATTGTGATCTACGACGACGTGGACATTCCGATGGGATCTGTGCGAGTGAGGCCGGGCGGCAGCTCGGGTACGCACAACGGCATGAAGTCCGTCATATACCATCTCGGTAACGACGATTTTCCGAGGGTTCGAATCGGCATCGGCGCCGACCGAGGGCAGATTCCGCTCTACGGTTGGGTGACGAGCGGGTTTTCTTCGGAACACCTTGACGCGATACGCGAAGCTGTCGGCAGGGCCGCGGACGCGGTTGAGGAGATCGTCTCCAACGGCGTCATTGCGGCGATGAACAAATACAATGGGTAGGGAAACGCTGATTCCGCCGCTTCGCGCGGCGGTGGAGAGGGGTTCGGCAGAGTGATACACCTTTCGGGACTCTCCGAGGATATGATAGCGCCCGTGCTGGCGGAACGCCTGTCCTCGGAGGAGTACGCGGGCCGTCCCTGTCTCGTCGTCGTATCGTCGTCCGAAAAGGCCACCGCGCTTTCCATGGCGCTTTCCTTCTTTTCGACGAGGGACGTACTCACGGTCGCGGAGGACGCGCCGTACTTTCTCGATTACGAGTTCAAGAGCCGCGAGGATACGGACGAGCGTGTCAGGGCCGCCGTGGCGCTGTTGACGTCGGGCGACGTCGTCGTCGTGGCGGCGGCTTCGGGCGCGCTGAAGAAGACGACGCCTCCCGACGTCTTCATGACCTCCGCTCTCAGTTTCTCCGTCGGCGCGGAGTTTGACATGGCCGATGCCGCAAGGCGGCTTTCGTCCGTCGGCTATGAGCGTGAAAGCAGGGTGGAAGCGCCCGGGATGTTTTCGGTCAGGGGGGATATCCTCGATGTCTGGAGTCCCGTGTCCGACGAACCCGCGCGCGTTCATTTCTTCGGCGACGAGGTGGAGCGCATAGGATATTTCGATCCGATCACGCAGCTGTCTTCGGGGAACGCGGCCGCCGTCACTATCTACCCCGCGGACGACGCCCCCGCGCATGATTCGGACGGCTCGGCGCGGGGCGTGAACATGGCCTCCTATCTGACGGAGCGTCGCGGCATAGTGGTCTTGGACGACCCCGACAGGATAGCGGCCGCCATGGAGCTGCGCGAAAAGGAGACCATGGAGGACTTTGCGGCCGGACTGGCGAAGGGCGACGCCGGGGAAGGGGATATCGACGGTTTCGCGGGCGTCGCCGACATACCTCTGCTCTACGAGGGAAGGGAAACCCTCGTGTTCACGCCGCACGCGAAAAACCCTTCGTCCATAGCCGGTAAGGCGATGCCGATAGCGGCGAGGGAGTCGTTCGTGGCGAAGCATCCCGTCGTCATGAACGGACACATGCCGTTGCTGCTGTCAGAGCTGCGGAGGTACGTGAAGGAAGGGTTCGACATCACCATCGTCTGCTCGACGGACGGCAGACTCGAGAACCTGCGCGGACTCGTCTACGGAGAGGGCGTCGGGGGGAATATCCGTTTCACGCGCGGTGAACTCGCTTCGGGCGTCGAGATAACAACATCGAAGAAGGTGTGGCTGTGGGAAGGCGACATATTCAAGGCGAGCCGTGAACGCAGGAAAAGACGCCGTTACAAGGGCGAAGGCTCGGCTCTCCATTCCTTCACG
>JAISZM010000005.1 GCA_031269205.1 Eubacteriales Family XIII. Incertae Sedis bacterium
TCAACACGCTGAAGAATGTGCTCTACCGCGCCAAAGTCAAAAACGAATTGTTGACAAAGCCAAAAGTCCGCGTATAATTAACAGTGAACACAGTTGCTTACGAAGGGATGGTAAGGTATGGGCAACGAGTATTTGAAACGCATTTCCGATGACAGACTTAAACTGCTTCTCATGGCAAAAGGCGCGGTGTTGATCGAAGGACCGAAGTGGTGTGGCAAAACGCGTTCCGCTGAGGAATTGGCAAAGAGCGTATTGTATATGCAAGATCCGGATATCTCAAAGGCAAGTATGCTGACCGCGAAAACGAAGCCGTCTTTATTATTGGAAGGCGATACGCCAAGACTGCTGGATGAATGGCAGGTTGCGCCTGAACTATGGAATGCCGTCCGGTTTGCCGTCGATAAAAGAAGGTCGCATGGACAGTTCATCCTGACCGGTTCCGTCGTTCCTGACAGAACCGGCGAAATGCACAGTGGAACAGGTCGCATTGCCCGGATGAGGATGCGTACAATGTCACTCTGTGAAAGCGGTGAGTCCACGGGCGAGATATCCCTCGAAAAGCTGTTTGACGGGGAAACGGACATGGGAGGTTCGTCCCGGCTTTCTGTTGAGGACCTGGCATTTATCATTAATCGCGGAGGGTGGCCTGAAGTCGTCGGTGAGGAAAACGAACAAATCGCGCTCGCCGTCGCGAGCGATTACGTCGAAGCCATCGTGAATGAGGATATCTCAAAAGCAGACGGCGTAGATAAAAATCCGGACAGAGTGAAACGCTTCCTGCGTTCTTTGTCCAGAAATATTTCAAATGAAGCGCGAACCACAACTATCCTGAACGATATGAAAGCCAACGATGAAACCTTGTCGCAACCGACAATAGATCAATATATAAATGCACTAAAAAAAATATTCGTGATAGAAGATCTCCCCGCTTGGAGCGCGAAACTCCGTTCAAAAACAGCCATTCGTACTACGGCAAAAAGACACTTCACCGATCCGTCCATTGCCGCGGCTTCACTTGGGGCTACGCCTGCCAAATTACTCTCCGATCTAAAAACATTTGGCTTTTTGTTTGAGTCACTCGCAATACGCGATCTAAGGGTGTATGCGGATAGCCTTGATGGAAGCGTCTGTCATTATCGCGACAAAAGCGGATTGGAGACAGACGCGATCATACAGCTCGCTGACGGGCGCTGGGGTGCGGTTGAAGTAAAGTTGGGTGCCGGAGAGATCGAAAGCGCAGCAGCGAATTTATTGAAAATAGAGCGCCGCATAGACACGGAAGAGATGAATAAACCTTCTTTTTTGATGGTATTGACCGGCACAGAGTATGCAACGCAAATGACAAATGGCGTCTGGATAGTCCCCTTGGGATGTTTGAAGCGATAATCGCCGGGATTTTTCATCACAGGCGAGCCGATCTCCGGCCGGCTCGCTCGCTTCTTAATATTAAGGCTGATTAATCAATGTTTCCTCAATACTTCTGCTCGAGTTCGTTCTTGAACTTCTCGAGTCACCATTTTTAATTTACATGCATCTGTTTTCATATCTTTTCACCACGCGATTATTACACCATGATCGTTTTGCTACAATGCGGTAATCCCTTGCTGAAATGCGAATTTAATTTATCCGCAACCCGCTACGCGTTGTCATGGTTGCGGGAGTACGAGGCAATGCGCTCAATCGGACGTGAATCAAAAGATGTTGCAAAAGGCAAAAACATATTGACATAGTAATAATATCCATGTTACAATATCCCAATAATTAAAATTACTTCATGCACGAAAGTGAGAGCAACATGGATGCTTATGCCGGCGCCGAACGCAACTACAAGAACAATGTCTTTGTGGACTATATCGGGACGAAAGAACGGCTCATCGAAGTGTACAACGCCGTCCGCGGGACGGACTACGCGAACGACACGCACATCGAAATCAACACGCTGAAAAACGTGCTCTACCGTTTCATCCAGAACGACATCTCCTTTGTGATAGACGGGAAACTCGTCGTCCTGATCGAGCATCAGAGCACCATCAATGAGAATATGCCCATACGTATGTTCGAGTACCTCGCGAAAATATACGAGAGGATGATCGACAGCGACGCGTATTACCGAAAAAACAGGATAGTGCTGCCGCGCCCCGAGTTCATCGTGTTCTATAACGGGAAGGAAGAATATGACGAGAAGAAAACGTTGAAGCTCTCGGAATCCTACGCAGACGGCGGCGGCGGGGAGAGCATGGAGCTGGTCGTCAGCGTCTACAACATAAACAGGGGGATGAACAAGGATGTGCTTGATAAGAGCAGGGCGCTGGGGGAATACGTCGCGTTAGTATCAAAACTTCGGGAGTATGAGGAAGCGGGATATCCTCTTGAAAAAGCCGTTGACGACGTGATAAAATACTGTATAAAGAACGATATCATGGTTGATTATCTCAAAGAACACGGGAGCGAAGTCATGAGTATATTGGTACACGAATACAGCTATGAGGACGAACTGCGCGTGACGAAAATGGAGGGCGAGGAGAAAGGCTTTGCCGCAGGCCGCGCCGAGGAAGCGCAAAAGGCGCATGAAGCGACAGCCGCTTCCGCGCGGCGCATGAAAGCTAAGGGGCTTTCGACACGGGAGATTGCGGAGTTTCTCGATATCCCCGAAGCGGAAGTCGAAAAACTTTAAGCCATCCAGTATGTGGTCTGTTTAGCGGGACATTGATAATCAGCACCGCCCCCACTTAATTCCGGATAAATCCGCAATCCGATTGCGGATTTATCCGGAATCTGTTTTAATATAGTTATGATAAAACGTGAGATCGAAAATATCATAGCGGAGTATACGCGCACATTCCCCGTCGTCGCGTTCACGGGCGCGAGACAGACGGGAAAGACGACGCTCATAAAACACCTGTTCCCCAACTATCGCTACTTCAATCTGGAGGAACTGTCGACGTACAGACGGGTCAGGGACGATGTGGCGTCGTTTGTCAATCCCGGCGTTTCCAAGGTGATTATTGATGAGATACAGCGTATGCCGGAACTGCTGTCACAGATACAGGCCACGGTGGATGTACAGAAAAAGATGGGGAGTTACATCATCTCGGGCAGTCAGAATCTGCTTCTGAGCGAGCACATATCCCAATCGTTGGCGGGAAGGGCGGCATATATCGAGTTGCCCGGTCTTGTGCTTTCGGAACTGGCGGGGATGGACGGGGCCGATGATCTGTATCGACGCATATGGCACGGCTTCTATCCCGCAGTCTATGACCGCGACGTAGACCCCTCGATGTATTACGACCAATACGTCAGTACCTATATCGAGCGTGACGTGCGTCTGCTGAAGAACATCGCCGACCTCGATGCTTTTCGGAGGTTCATCGGGTCGTTGGCAGGCTCGGTGGGCAGACCGTTCAACGCGAGTTCTATCGCGGACAACATAGGCGTCAGCCCGGGCGCCGTCAAGAACTGGCTCTCCGTACTCGAAGCCACTTATATCATATTCAGATTGCGGCCGTTCTACCGAAACATCGGTAAGCAGATCACCAAGACGCCGAAAATCTATTTCTATGACACCGGCTTGCTCTGTTTCCTTCTGGGAGTCCCTTCACCCGCGGACTTGGCGAACCACTATATGATAGGGCCGATATTCGAGAACTTCGTGATTGCGGATATCAAAAAGAGCATTATGAACAGAAAGAGTTTTGAAAAAATCTTTTATTACAGAGACAAGCGCGGCGAGGTTGACCTTCTCATCAATGACGGCGATACGTACAGGCCGGTCGAAATCAAGAGAGCGATGTCCTATTCGTCACACTTTACCGAGGGGCTCAGATATTGGTGCGATTTGTTTTCGGGCGGCGACATGAAGATATCGCTTCCCTGCATAGTGTACGCGGGTGAAACGCATGAGCCGGGCAACACGTTCAGGCTCATCAATTGGAAGGACGCGACGGCTGTTTTCCCTCTTTCACATTGACGACCAGCACGACGAAGGCGGCCATCCCTATGGTGACGCTCAGCCTCCCCCGATGGGCAGGCGTTTCATCAGGGTTCGCATGATGTCGCCTCTGCTGATCGTTCCCACGAGTACATCGTCTTGCGTCACGGGCAGTTTGTTCATGCCCTTTTCTATGAATATCCGGCAGACCTCGAACAGGGGCGTATCGCGGGAGGCCGTGATCACGTGCTTTGACGCGATGTCCATCACGTTCTTGCCGAGCAGGTTCTTCCCTTTCGCGAAAAAGCCTTCCTCATCGGGTAGCACGAGGGAGTAGGCTTCCGCTTCGAAGAGCACGTTGTGTTTCGACATCAGTTTCAGCACGTCGCCGTCCGAGATAAAGCCGACGACATGTTGCTCCCGGTCGACGACGGGCAGGCCGCGGGTCTTGAATTTGATAAATTTTTCGACCACCTGCTCCAGCGTCTCATCACATGAGGCGGTGTACGGGTCGGAAAGCATCACGGCGTCAAGCTCATAAGACTTCACAGAGGTGGATGGACGCCGCAGCGGTTTTTTTACATAAACCAACACCATGATTAAGGCGGTCATGGCGACGAGGAGACTCAGGAAGTAGGTGGTCAGGATTCCCACAAGCTGCGACTCCGCTTCGCCGCGGCTCGCGAACCAGGTCGCGGAGAGCGTCATGGCCGATATCATGCCGGCGGTGCCGAGCGTGGCCGCAGTCTGCCTGAGCGTGCTCGATACGGCGTTACCGTGGTGCAGCACCTCGTCGTCGAGCTCGCTGAGCGACCATATATTGATCGGCGTGTTCGCGAGCATGAGTCCGGCGGAACGCACTGCGTAACTGACCGTTATAAACGCGGCGGAGGTGTCGAAGTCGAACAGCATCATGGCCGCGGAACCGGCCGCGACGAGGGCCACCCCCGTAACGGAAACCGCGCGAGCCCCAAAGCGGTCGTAGAGCCTGCCCGCAAAGTAGCCGCAGAGGGCGCCGACGAGCGCTCCGGGCATCATGACCGTGCCGGAAAGCGTCGCGGACAGTCCGCGCACGGTCTGGACGTAGATGGGTATCGTGATGGTGGCCGCCGTGAGCGAGACCATGATGATCATCGTTATGATCGTGCCCACGCGGAAGCGCTTGTTCGCGAGGACTCTGATCCGCAGAAACGGCCGATCCGATTTCAACTGACGCCGCGCGAACAGGGTCAGCGCGACAGCCGCGCCCGCTATCATCACCACGGCCATCGGCAGTGTCTCGGCGTGGCCGATGACCGAAAACGCGTAGAGCAGGAGGAACAGCCCCGCCGACGAGAGCGTGATGGACAGTTTGTCGAGCGATACGTCTTTCGTCCTGCCGAAATTTTTCATCGAGACGGCGGCGGACACTATCACGACCACGGCGAGAGCGGCCATGATGAGAAACATGAAGCGCCAGCCCACATTGTCGGTCAGCACGCCTGAGACGACGGGTCCTATCGCCGGAGCGAACATGATGATGAGGCTCATCATTCCCATTGCCGATCCGCGTTTTTCATAGGGAAATACCAGAAGCAGGATAGTCGTTGAGAAGGGGAGCATGACCCCCGCGCAGACCGCCTGGAGCACCCGCCCCGCGAGCAGTACGCCGAAATTGTATCCCCAGGCCGCGAGGAGGCTGCCCGCGAGGAACAGCACGAAGATCGCGATGAACAGCTTCTTCGTCGGAAACCTGTCCATCAGGAAGGCGGATATCGCGATGACTATCGCGTTGACCAGGGTGAAGCCCGACACGAGCCACTGGGCGGTGGTCGCGCTGACCCCCGTTTCGAGCATTATAGCGGGCAGCGCGGGCACTACGAGCGTCTGGTTCAGCACGGAGAGAAAGGCGCCGCACAGCATCAGAACTATTATGTTTTTGTTTTCTCTGCTCATCATGTACAAATGCTCCGTCTCCGGGATATCCCTTGCGCCTGCCTCATTTCGCGAAGCGCGGCAGGCGCGCGGCTACGGCTGTGATGAGCGTGGCTATGAGCAACCGCACCACGCAGAAGAAGAACACGCCGCCGCCCGCCACGGCGAACAGAATGGACGTCTCTATGATGCCGTGGCAGGCATAGAGGAATACGCCTATAAGGGTGAAGTCGCGGGTGGACAGCGGCGTCCGCTTGTTGATTTCCATGAGGGTTCCCGCCCCGTAGGTTACTCCCATCAACAGGCCCACGAGCAACGGAAGGAGCGCGTCCTCCGAAATTCCGAGCAGGCGACGGTACGAGCCGAGCTTCAGCGCGAAACGCTCGACGAGTTTGTACGAGAGAATAAATTCGATGACGATCATGAGCGGGATGATGACGCGCGCTAGCGAGAGGACTACGGACAGGCTTCCCCAGAGCATCTCGGACAGCATGGTTCGGAGTTGCCCCCAGACAAATTCCCCGCTGGCCGTCAGTATCTCCGCCCCGCCCGCGCTGTCCGACGCGTTCTGAAGCGCCGCATGACCCGCTCCGCCGTCGTACATCAAGCCCGCAAGCCAACCGACAAAAAGCCCCGTCGCCACCGCGAGCACGAACCGATAGAGCGTATATTTCGCGGGATGAAACCCTATCTGATAGCCGATCGCCGCCTCGAGTGGTATCGTGTGAAAGCAGAGTATTATCATCGCGATGGTCGTAATCTGCGCCGTCGTGAAATCGAATCCGCTCATGGCGGCGGCTACGCCGTACTCGTCCGAAAAGATTCCCGCGACTATCGGAACGGCCGCGTCGCCAGGCAGAGAGAACACGCGCATGGCGGGCGCGAGACGCTCCTGCATGAAGGGGATGATCGGCGTGTATTTGAGGAACACAACGACGACGTATATCGGCAACATGACGCGCAGTAACATACCGCCTGTTCTGACGCCTTTTATAAAGCCATCCTTTATCATAAGGACGGCCTGTGGGGGACTACCTTTTCTCATTATGGCTTTAATTTATCACATCTCGAGATTTTTCTCAATCTCGCGAAGGCGAGTAGGTGAAGGCGAGTACGGCAAGCATAGCTGCAAGATAAATAACATGGTACCTCATAAATGCTTTTTGCAATGCTTCCTTATTTTGCTTTTCGCACTACAATCATAATACGGGAAAGGTAATGCGGATGGTTTTTCAGATTAAGCTGAACAGAAAAGAAACCGAGAATAAAACGATACGGTTTCCGATCTCCCTGTTGGAGAGAATCGATAACACCAAGGGTGATGGCATAACGTTTTCAAGATTCGTGATTCAGGCTTGTGAATATGCCCTCGATAACATGGAGACAACAGTCGACGCGACGTTTGAGTAGTTTCGATTGTACCCTTGAGTAGTGACCGAAAAAGCCGAATCGCACCCATGATTTTGCGAAGCGAAATATCTATCGCGTAGGCCCTTGTGCTATAATGGGCGTGAGGCACACTTATGGCCGATGGCGAAAAGAAAAAACTGAACGTCTATCTCGACAGAGGAAATCAGAGCGACCGCGAGAGAACTTGTCAAATTCGGTTTGAAACAAAAGGACGCCGCGCATCTTTCATGCGCGATCGCAGCGGGGTGTGATTGCTTTATCACCACCGACGATAGATTATTGAAACACACTGACGATAGAATCAGAATCATTGACCCGCCTGATTTTATCAAGATTTGGGAGACACAAAATGATGAATGACGCAATACTGAAACGCACGGGAATGGAAATCCTCATGGAGAGGCTCGGTAATATCGAGGCGGAGAGATTTGTTGGGTTGATTCGCAAGGAGCAATTCGACTACACGAAATGGCAAAGAAATTTGTATAGTCACATGACCGTCGATGAGATATTCGACATGGCCGATGAATTTGAAGCAAGCATAAAATAATGTGAGCAATGTTCACAGTTGCTGAATGAAAATGGACGCTAGTACGGCGTCCATTTTCATTATCACATATTAAGGCTCTTCAAAAACTGGTGTCAAAGTGGTGTCAAATCACCCTTTCAACTCTTCTGCACCCTTACAAATCCCTGAAAATCAATCATCCTCGCGCCCCTTACTCCTCGACGGGCTTCATCGTGGGGAACAAAATGACGTCGCGTATGGTCGGCGCGTCGAGTATGAGCATGACGACGCGGTCTATGCCGACGCCCAGCCCGCCTGTCGGAGGCAGCCCCACCTCGAGAGCGTTCACGAAATCCTCGTCCATCGGGTGCGCCTCGTCGTCGCCGGACTCAAGCTGCCCCTGCTGCTCCTTGAACCGCTGATACTGATCGATCGGGTCGTTCAGCTCCGAGAAGCCGTTCGCGATCTCCCAGGTATTTATGTAGGCCTCGAACCTGCGCGTGATGCGGGGGTCGGCCGGGTCGCGCTTCGCGAGCGGGCTTATCTCGACGGGGTGTCCCGTGATGAATACGGGACCGTCGAGATGATCCTCGCAGTATTCCTCGAACAGCTCCGCGATGGCGAGTCCGCGCGTCAGCTTGTCGGCGTCCTCTATGCCCTTTTCCGCGGCTGCCTGTCTCGCCTCTTCATCCGTGTCTATCGCGTCGAAATCTACCCCCGCCCATTTTTTCACGGCGTCCTGCATGGTGAGCCGCTTCCACGGCGGCGTGAGATCGAAGGTCTTGCCCTGGTAGGTGATGACCATGGAACCCGTCGCGGCGAGAGCCGCCTTCGACACGATGTTCTCCGTCAGCCTCATCACGGTCTCGGCGTTGCCGTAGGCTTGGTACAGCTCCATCGCGGTGTACTCGGGATTGTGGTTCTTGTCCATGCCTTCGTTGCGAAACATCTTCCCCATCTCGTACACGCGGTCGAGACCGCCGACGGTCAGACGCTTCAGGTAGAGCTCGTTGGATATCCTGAGCTTCACGTCCAGATCGAGCGTGTTGTGATGGGTGCCGAA
>JAISZM010000038.1 GCA_031269205.1 Eubacteriales Family XIII. Incertae Sedis bacterium
CACGGAGGCTACATAACAAACGGCCTAATAGCCCAATTCGACGGAATATACAACGCAGTAGACGACGAAGGCGATCCAACGCACAAGGGCAACGATGCCTTGGTGGATCAATATACTTACAAGCAATTCACTTGGGAAAACCTCGCGCAAGACAATCCCGACATGACGCTCTACTTCACCAACACCGACTCAACCGCGGATCGTATACTCGGCGACTCGATCAACTTCACCAGCGAGAACAACCCAAACGCCATCAAGATAGATTACGGAGAGATAGCGAACAGCACGTTAATCTCGGCGCTTTCATCCGTCACGGTCGAAGTCTGTTTCCAGCAGGATATCAATAATAACTATAATAAGATCTGTACCTTGTACTCGTACAGCAGGACAGGGAATTCCAGTTACACGGGGACATTCGGAGAGTATATCAACACGAATCAAATGTGGACTCTTTCTCAGGTCGTACAAGATAACATCTTTACCCCCTTCAACATGGGAGGCGCTAACACCAACTTTCACACCAATTACACGGCGATATCGCCGCAGCCCAATAAATTCGTCACGCATTCGAACGCGTTCAGTTTGGAAACAAGCGAATACGCGCGAAGAGCGTGGATAGACGGCATCCGCACGCAGCTTTTCGACGCGACGAACGCCCCTTACACTAGTCCTATCCAAGGGAATGAGCCGACGTCTGATCGCGCCGCCACCTTCAACGCCGGAACGGGGAGCGGGGATAAAGATTTCAACCTTGCCATGAACATCGGCGAGGGCAGCGCAAGCCAAAACTATCCCTTCAGCGGACAGATAGCGTCAGTGCGCATATACAACCGCCAGCTGACAGACGCGGAAGTAGCAAAAAACGCCGCCATAGACAACTACCGCTTCAACTGACGGATAGGTAGGTGTCACGGGGACGTATCACTTGACACCCTGTGTTGAATAATATCATATTCAATCGGCGGAGCAATATACCATCATCACATTTGGCCGCCGGTAAAAATCACATTTGGCCGCCGGCAAAAATCGCTTGCAATCGACTGACGGAATACTATACAATAACAGAGCGTCTTTCGTTAGGCGCGACGGAGAAGCCTTGTGGGCTTTTCCGAATCGAATATGAGGCATCTTTGCCACATGCTCTCTGCCACGGCGCGCCGTGGCCATTCAGCCCGAAGGGAGGTGAAACAGTGAATCGTTATGAGATCATGTATATCATCGCGGCGGCGCTCGACGATGAGTCCAGGGACGCGGTCGTCGAGACCGTCGAAGGCATCATCGCTGATGGCGGCGAGGTCGTGAGTACGGAGCGGATCGGTATGAAAAGATTGGCTTATCCGATCTTGAAGAAGAACGAGGGCTACTATGTGCTCGTCACGTTCAAGGCGCCCGCGGATCTGCCGAAGGAACTCGATCGCAGGCTCAAGATATCGGACGACGTGATACGTCATATGATAATCAGTCTGGACGACGAGGCGGTCGCGTAGCGCTTGTCCCGCGTACGGACATGAAGGGAGGTGCGAGATGAATCTCGTTGTATTGGTGGGAAACCTGACGCGCGACCCCGAGGTCAGGTACACGCAGAGCGGTCTCGCCGTGGCGAATATCAACGTCGCGGTCAACCGTTTCAACACGAAGGACGGCGGTCCGGACGCGGACTTCTTTCGCGTGACCGTCTTCGGCAAGCAGGCCGAACTCGCGGAGCGTTATCTGTCGAAGGGCAGGAAGGTCGGCGTCGAGGGCCGCATACAGAACGACAATTATGAGAAAGAGGGACAGACCATCTATCGCGATACGATCATCGCGAACAGGATAGAGTTCCTGAGTCCCAAGGGAAGCGGCGAGCAGTTCGGCGGCGACTTCGGCGGACAGGCGGACGACGCTTTCGGGCGTTCCTCAGGGCAGTCGGCCTACGCGCCGGCCGCACCGCAGCAATCGGCCGCGCCGGGACCATCGGCCGCGCCGGAACCATCGGCCGCGCCGCAGCAATCGGCCGCGCCGGGACAGGCATCCGTTCCGCAGGGTTTCAGCGCGCTGGAGGATGAGGAGGACGATCTTCCCTTCTGAAGGGCAGACGCGAAAGGTTCTCTGAAGCTGGTCAGCGGAGGAAGTCCGGGACAGCGGATATTACATTACGAAAGTAAGAGGAGTGACATATGGAAAGACAACGAAGGGGCGGAGGCGGCCTCGGCAAGAAGAAGGTGTGCCAGTTCTGCGCCGACAAGAACGCGCGGATCGACTACAAGGATGTCGATTTGCTTTCGAAATTCATCACGGATCGGGGCAAAATACTGCCGAAGCGTGTGACGGGAACGTGCGCCCTGCATCAACGCGAGGTCGCCCGCGCCATCAAGCGCGCGCGGATAGTGGCCTTGTTGCCCTACGTGAGGGACTGATCCGGGAACGCTTTCGGATACTGCGCGATGAACGACAAGTTGTTCACGAAGATCGTGACGCCCTATATCATATGCGCGGCGATATTGTTCGCGCCGGGTCTTTTATTCCTGTTTTCGCGCGGGGAGCTGCTGCCTCCGTATTACGAGGACACGCTGCACCCCGCCGACTATATTCTCGAGTCCTGCGCGGCCGCGTATGTGGTTCTGTGCATCGTCATCCGCTTCCGACAGAGGCGCTGGCTGAGCGCTTTTATCGACGGTATCGAGAACGATGTCGAAGATACGGTCAGGTATTCGGTGAGGAACTATCCTCTGCCGATCTGCGTGGTCAACAGCGAGGGGAGGCTCGTGCTCACGAACGACAGGTTCAAGGAGTATTTCCCCGACGCGAAGATTCTGAAGACGGACATCAAGGACGTCATCGGCATCGGGCGGGATGAACTCGACCCTGGCGGGGCGCCGGCGTCGGGCGGGGCGCCGGCATCGAACGGGGCGTCCGCGGACGACGGCGCGGCGCGCGGCCACGGTATCACGATCGAGGCCGGCGGCAAGTCGTGGCTCGCGTTGCCCTCCTACCTGAACGAGGACGTCAGCAAGAGCGTCATGATGCACTTCATCGACGTCACCGACTACGAACACCTGAAGGAGCGGTACGCGGACGAACGGCAGTGTTTCTGTTACCTCGTCATCGACAACTACGACGACATCCTGTCGCGGGCCAAGGACGAGAAACGACCCGCGCTCATGGCGAGTTTCGAGACGGCCATCCTCGAGTGGGGCGCCGGACTCGACGCCATAGCGCTGCGTCACGCGAGGGATCGGTTTCATCTCATCTTCGACACGGCGCATTTCAGGGAACTCGAGGCGGCGAAGTTCGCCATCCTCTACGACATTCGGAGGATATATCCCGAAGCGGAGTTTCCCATATCGCTCAGCATAGGAGTGGGCGCGGGAGGCGAGACTCTCACGCAGGCGGAGGACTACGCGGCGTTCGCCCTCGATCTGGCGCTCGGGCGCGGCGGCGATCAGGCGGTCGTCAAGGACGGCGCCGACGTGAGATATTACGGCGGCACCGTGCAGGTCATCGAATCGCGCAGCAAGGGCAAGGCGCGGGTGATGGCCTACGCCTTGAAACGGCACATCAATCAAGCGAGCGACGTCGTCGTCATGGGGCACCGTAACATGGATATGGACTCGTTCGGCGCCTCGCTCGGCGTGTACCGCGTAGCCTTCGCTCACAACAAGAAGATACGCGTCGTCTGTGGCGAGATCGGCCACTCGATGGACGACGTGTACACGGCCGCGGTGAAGACCGGCAGTTACGACTTTGTCAGCTGCGAGGATGCCGTGAAGGCCGCCGGCCCGGACACGCTGCTCGTCATCGTCGATTGCCATACGCCCGGCATGGTCGAATGCCCGAAGCTCGTGAGCGTCGCGGGCCGCATCGTGATAATAGATCACCATCGCAAGATGGAGGACTTCATCGATAACGCCGCGCTGACGTACATGGTTCCCGGCGCCTCTTCCACGTCCGAACTCATCGCCGAGATCATGCAGTACGACGACAAGATCGGAAGGATCAACAAGATAGAGGCCAATATCATGCTCGCGGGTATCTTCGTGGACACGAACAACTTCTCGGTCAAGACGGGAACGCGCACGTTTGAAGCCGCGAAATGGCTGCGCGAGAACGGCGCGGACAGCATGGCCGTCAGAGAGTATCTCCAGAGCGACATGAACGACTTCCGGCAGAGGGCCAACATCATATCCAACGCCGATTTTTCCCTGAGCGGAGTCGCGATATCGCGCAACGAGGGAGTTCACTCGAACGCGCAGATCATCGTCGCTCAGGCCGCGGACGAGCTGCTCGACATCAAGGGCATACGCGCGAGTTTCGTCGTCGGCGAGACGAAGCACGAGGTCGTGGTCAGCGCGCGGTCGCTCGGCTCGTTGAACGTGCAGGCCATGATGGAACAGCTCGGCGGCGGCGGCCACCTGACGATGGCGGCCGCGCAGATACCCGGCGCAAGCCAGGACGAGATCGTCGCAAAGATAAAAGAGCTGATAAAGCAATTTGATAAAAACGATAACAAGGCAGGTTAGTTAAAGAGGCAGCGGGCGGATCGGTAGTGTAATATTTCCGGTGCGTCGCCGCGGAAGAAAAGAGGTAGAACATGCAGGTAATATTGTTGGAGAATCTTGAAGGTAAAGGAGCCGCCGGTGAGGTGATAAAAGTTGCGCCGGGCTATGCGCGCAATTATCTCTTGCCGAAGAGCATCGCGATACCCGCCACCGATTCGAACATAAAGACGCTCGAACACAGGCGCGCGAAGCTCGCCGAGAAGAAGGCGCAGGACAGGGAGACGGCCGAGAACCTCAAGGCGAAGATCGACAGCCACAGCATCACGTTTGAGGCGAAGTCGGGCGAGGGCGGCAGGCTCTTCGGCTCCATAACGTCGCAGGATGTAGCCGACGCCATTCAGGAACATTTTGGCGTCTTCATAGATAAGCGCAAGATAACGGAGGGCACGCCGATCAAGAACGTAGGCGTCCACACCGTCACGATCAAGATATTCGCCGAGGTGAACGCGGTCATGCGGATACTCGTCGGTACGCCCGAGGAGATCGCGGCCGCGGAGGCCGCCGCGAAGGCGGCCGTCGAGAAGGCCGCGGCGAGGGCTGCGGCTGAAGCGGAAGCTGCGAAGCGCGCCGAGGAGGAAGCCGCCGCGAAAGCGGCCGCGGCCGACGCGGAATCCGACGCGCCCGACTACGAGGAACGCTTCGACGACGCGGAGGAAGCAGCCGCGGACGACGAGTCCGAGGACGCCTCTGCCGGAGCGTAGCAGCCCCCGAAGGAGAGGACAGTACCATGGCTGAGCGTGAATATCCGTATTCGGACGACGCCGAAAGGTCGGTCTTGGGAGCGGCCATACAGAGCGAGGACGCGTTGTTCAGCGTTCTCGAGGAACTCAAATACGAGGACTTCTTTCGAGCCGCCCACGCGGAGATATTCGACGCGATAAAAACCATCCACGGGGGAGGCGACCGCGTCGACGTCGTGACGATTTCCGAGCTCTTGAAGCAGCGGAACAAGTTCGGCATGACTGGCGGCGCGGACTATCTGTCGGGCCTGCCCTACGCGGCGCCGTCGCCTTCGGGCGCGAAACAGTACGCGAGGATAGTGAAGGAGAAGGCCGTCCTGCGGCGTCTCATCAGATACGGCGAGGAGACGGCCGCGGAAGCCTTCGAGGACGACAAGCCCGCGAACGAGGTGCTTTCGAAGGCGCAGAGAGTCATCTCCGACATAGCCAAGGACACCACGAAGGGCAACTACACGCGCATAGGCGACATCATCGAACGCACGACGAAGGAGACGCAGGAGCACCGCGAATCGGGCCGTGAGCTTCTCGGCATAACGACGGGATTCACCAAGCTCGACGAGAAGACATCGGGCTTCCAGAAGAAGGACCTCATCATCGTCGCGGCGCGCCCGAGCATGGGCAAGACCGCGCTCGCCCTGAACTTCGCGCTGAACGCGGCGACGAAGGAGAACGCCACCGTCATGTTTTTCAGCCTCGAGATGGGAGAGATGCCTCTCGGGCAGAGGCTCATGAGCATCATGGCGAACATCCCTCTGAAGAGCGTCAAAGACGGCGCCTTCTTCGACAAGAAGACCGACATGGAGAGCTATCGGGACGCGGCCAACGCCTTCCGCGACATGAAGATATTCATCGACGAGACGTCGGGCGTCGACGCGGAACAGATGATGAGCAAGTGCCACCGTCTCAAGGCCGAACACGGCCTCGACCTCGTCGTCATCGACTATCTGCAGCTCATGGACATCACCGGCCCGAACAGGCCTGAGAACAGGACGCTGGAGATAGCGTACATCTCGCGGCGGCTGAAGCAGATGGCGAAGGAACTCGACTGCCCCGTCATTGTGCTCTCCCAGCTGACGCGCGACATCGAGAAACGCAAGGGCAGCCCCGTGCTGTCGGACCTGCGCGACTCGGGGGCGATAGAGCAGGACGGCGACCTCATCATGTTCATCCACAACAAGACGAAGAAAGAGCAGGATACGGACGAGAAGGAAGGCCGATACAGCATAGAATACAACCCCGAAACGATGCGGCAGATACTCATTCTGAAACACCGGAACGGGGAGACGGGCGAGGTGATCCTGTCGTGGATCGATAGATACACGAAATTCGCCAATCTCGATTACGGCAATTACGACGGGAATGTGGAAGCGGACTATGAGGCCACTCCGTTCTGAGACGGAGCTATGCCAAGAGCGATATGTCAAGAGCGGTATGTCAAAAGAGATATGCCAAGAGCGGTATGCTAAGAGCGATATGTCAACAGCGGTTACCACGGATAACAGTTAGGATGAAAGATGGAATACAGAACAGCGGCGATCATCGGCTCCCAGTGGGGGGATGAAGGAAAGGGCAAGGTCATCGACTACCTCGCGTCGTGCGCGGACGTCGTCGTGCGCGCTCAGGGAGGAAATAACGCGGGGCATACCGTCGTCATCGGCGGCAAAAAATACGCGCTGCACCTCATCCCCTCCGGAGCGCTGCACCCGGGCGCCGTCAATGTTATCGGAAACGGGGTCGTCGTGGACCCGGCCGGATTTTTCGAAGAGATGGAGACGCTCGAATCCGACGGCGTCGACTGCTCGAACCTTTTCGTCAGCGACAGGGCGCATCTCGTGTTCCCGTGGCATCGGGCGATCGACGAGCTTTCGGAGGGACGCGCGGGGAGCGGCGGCATCGGGACGACGAGGCGGGGGATAGGGCCGTGCTACACGGACAAGGCCGCGCGCGTCGGGCTGCGAGTCTGCGATATGCTCGACGCGGCGGCGTTCAGGGAGAAGATGTCGGCGCGCCTCGACGCGGCGAACGAAATTATCGAGAGGATATATGGCGCGGAGCCGCTCGACAAGGTGTCGATCCTGGACTTGTACGCGGGTTACGCCGAGCGCATGGTACCGCTGATAGCGGACACGGGCGCTATAGTCTACGACGCTGTGACGGCGGGCAAGGCCGTCCTGTTCGAGGGTGCGCAGGGGACGATGCTCGACCTCGACCTCGGCACCTACCCCTACGTCACGTCGTCCCATCCGGGTTCCGGCGGCTTCATCATCGGCGCGGGCATAGGTCCGCGCATGATCGGCGAGATCGTCGGCATCGTCAAGGCGTACACGACGAGGGTCGGCGCCGGGCCGATGGTCACGGAACTGACGGACGCGACGGGCGACGCGATCAGGGAAGCCGGTCACGAGTACGGCACGACGACGGGCAGGCCGCGGCGCTGCGGCTGGTTCGACGGCGTCGTGGTGCGTTACTCCGCGCGCATCAACGGAACGACGGGACTCGCGCTCATGCTGCTCGACGTACTCAGCGGCTTCGACGAGTTGAAGCTTTGCCGCGACTACGCGCACAAGGGAGAGACGCTCCAAGGCTTTCCCGCGCGCCTCGACGTGCTCGGGGCCTGCACTCCGCTGTACGATACGCTGCCGGGCTGGAAGAGCGACATCACGCGCTGCCGCGATTTCGGTGCGCTGCCCGAGGCCGCGCGGCGCTACGTCGAAGCCGTTGAGGAGATCACGGGCGTTCCCGTGAAGATTGTCTCCGTCGGTCCCGACCGGGAGCAGACGATCATCCGCGAAGAAGTGTTTTGATGCAGATGTTCGAAGGCATTTAGGCCGGGTCGAGGGCGGGACGCTTGAACTTCAAGAAGGAACAGACAAGAGAATACTATCTGAGCGACACGCACGTGGAGAACATCTTCATCAACGAGATGATGGCGGGCGCGCCGGGCGACTATGTGAAGGTGTATCTCTTCGCGCTCATGTACGCGGAACTCGGCCTGATCATGCACAACGAGGATGTGGCGAAGCAGCTCTCCATGGAGATCGAGGACGTCCTCAAGGCTTGGTCGTATTGGGAAGAGTGCGGCGTGATCCGGAAGCACTGCGAAGATCCCGAGAATCGTTTGCGCTACGAGGTGGAATTCCTGAACCTCAAGACCATGATCTACGGCAGACGCAAGAAAAAGACCTCGGACAGGCAGCAGACCGACGGACTCGCGCAAGGCGTGCGGGATCTGCTCGCCAGCGAGGAGTTGCGCGCGGTCTGCCGCGAGGTGGAGAGCCTTGTCGGCGCGCCGCTTTCGTCGGAGGATCTGCAGGCCGTCGCGTCTTGGGTCTCGGATTTCGGGGCGACCGCGCCCGTTATCGTGTTCGCCTTTCGCTATGCGGCGGAGCGGAAAAACGTCTCGGCGGCGCCGGGCCGCAGGACGCATTATGTCGGCAAGATCGTGCGGACGTGGACGGAAAACGAGCTTCGCACGGTGGAAGAGGTCAAGCAATATCTGGAGGAAACCGACAACCGCCGCAACAGGCACAGGCGCGTGCTCAAGGCGCTCGGCATGGCGCGGGGCGCCGCGGAGGAGGAGCAGCGCATCATGGACCGTTGGTTCGACGCGCTCGGCTTCGATATGGAAACCGTGCTCGAAGCCTGCAAGCGCAGCTCCGGCATCACGAGCCCCAACATAAACTACATCAATTCCATCTTGAACGATTGGGCCGAAAAGGGGCGCGGCGCAAGGCCCGCCGCCGCCGGGTCAAAGGGCGCGGGGCGCGGCAAGAAACAGATCGCGGAGGTATTGAGCCTGTACGAGGGATTGCGGGAGAAGGCCGAGCGCGAGGCCGAGGCGCGCAGAGACGAAATCTACGCCCGTCTGCCCGAAGTCAAGCGCATGGACGACGACATACGCAGACTCAACATAGACCGGTCGAAGGCGCTGCTTTCGGGCGCGGGCAGCGCGCGCGGCGCCGCCGAAGCCCTGCACCGCGAGATCGGAGCGCTGCAGTCCG
>JAISZM010000174.1 GCA_031269205.1 Eubacteriales Family XIII. Incertae Sedis bacterium
TGAAATTGGATGAGACGATAAATACGTGGGTGCGCGATAAAGACAAAGAGGCGGAACTCGGAATCGGCGGCGCGGATGAGGGCGACGTGTCAGCCGGCGCCTCGGACGACGCGGGCACAGGCGCGGACGCGTCCGGCGCTCCGTCCGTATTCGCGGGCGTCTCGATAGACGGACTCGATATCGATGGAGGACTTTCACGCTTCGGCGGCGACGAGTCCTATATCGAAACGCTGCGCTCCTACGCGGAGCACACGCCGCCGCTCATAGAGAAGATACGCGAGTTCGGCGAGGCGGATCTGCCGGATGTCGCCGTGACGGTACACGGGATCAAGGGCAGCAGTTACGGCGTCTGCGCGAACGACGTCGGCAAGATGGCCGAGACGTTGGAACGCGCGGCGAAGGACGGCGACCACGCCTTCGTCCTGGAGAACATGGGCGGGTTCATCGGTAAAACGGAGAGCTTGCTCTCCGATCTCTCGGCTTTTCTCGGCGAGGCGGACGCGGCAAACGACCGGCCGACGGCGACCGAGCCGGACAAAGAGCTTCTGGGCAGACTCGCCGCGGCCTGCGCGAGTTACGACATGGATGAGATAGATGAAGTGATGAATGAACTCGGTAAGTTCAGGTATGAAGAGGGGGTAGACCTCATAGAGTGGATTCGGGGCAGGATAGAGGAGGGTGAGTTCGGCGAAGTCGCCGAGAGGCTTTCGTGACTATACGGAGCAACCGTAAGCCGGGCATGAAGCCCCGGCGGAAGAGACGACGACAGGACAGAGGGGATAAGAGTGAAGACGATGGACAAGGCACATAAAGCTCGAAAAAAAGTAATGCTCGTTGACGACAATTTGGCAAATCTGACGGCCGGGAAAAACATGATGAAGGAACAGTACGAGGTGTTCGCCATTCCGAGCGCCGCGAAGTTGTTCGAGTTCCTGAACCATGTGATGCCGGATCTCATTCTGCTCGACATCGAGATGCCCGAGATGAACGGCTACGAAGCAATCAAGCGGCTGAAGGGGGACGCGCGCTACGCGGACATCCCTGTCATTTTCCTCACGGCCAAGACGGACGAGGGCAGCGAACTCGAGGGACTCGAACTCGGCGCCATAGATTATGTTATCAAACCGTTCTCCGCGCCGCTGCTGCTGAAGCGCATCGAAAACCACATGCTCATGTCCGAGCAGAAAAATGATCTGCGGGAGTTCAACGACAACCTTCAGGAAGCTGTCGACAGAAAGACGGCGCAGGTCATGGAGTTGCAGAACGCTGTGCTCAGCACCGTTGCGGAGATGGTCGAGTTCCGCGACGAGAACACGGGCGGCCACGTGGACAGGACTCAGAGGTATCTGCAGTTACTCTTGGAGAGGACGATGGAAAAGGGTGCGCACAGCGACGAGATACGGGACTGGGATCTCGCGTTCCTGCTTCCGTCCGCGCAGTTGCACGATGTGGGCAAGATAGCGATCAGCGACGCCATCCTCAACAAGCCGGGCAAACTCACGGACGAGGAATTCGAGATAATAAAGGAGCATCCCGCCATCGGCGTGAACGCCATCAAGCGCATCGGAGAGAACGCGTCCGAACACGACTTTCTCGTTCACGCGGAGATATTCGCGGGAAGCCATCACGAAAAATGGGACGGCAGCGGCTACCCGCACGGGCTGAAGGGGAACGACATCCCGCTTCAGGGACGCCTCATGGCCATCGCCGACGTATACGACGCGCTCATCTCGCTGAGACCGTACAAAAAACCCATGGCGCCGGAGAAGGCGAGAGAGATCATCAAGGAGGGCAGCGGAAGCCACTTCGATCCGGCCCTCGTGGATATATTTCTCGAGGTCGAGAGCGAGTTCGCCGCCATCGCGCGGGAGTATCAGGCGCAGTATGTGCTGCGGGAAGATATGGAGTAGCCGCGGCTCGCACAGCCGTATTTGATAAGCCTATCGATCCTCCGGGTCGAAATCACAAATGTAGTTCACGTAGTGGAGGAAGTCGCCCGTGTCAGCGCGCACGAAATCGTAGAAGATATCCTCCTTGAATTCGTATTTCGCGACGGGCAGGAGCTGACGACAGAACGGCCAACTCTGCGCCTCGCGCTCGAGCCTGTGTATGAGCGGCAGCGAATACGCCGCGAGTATGAGCTGCGCTTCCTCCGTCACGTATATCATCCCCTTCACGTCGTCGTTCAGCCGGTACATGGGATGCTTCATATGGTCGTTGTTTTCGTTGAATCGCAGGTAGAGCCGTCCCGCGTCCGTGTCCCTCTGCATGGCCGCGAGGTATCGCGCGTCCAGATGTTCCATCGCCTTCTCGGGATCCGTGAATATCTCATACACCGTTATGAACTCGGGACGCTCGAGCTTCATGGCCGTTTCCGCGCCCGATATCGCGAAGTCGTTGATGATGTCAAACGAGGCGACCCTGCCTCCAAAGACCTCAATCTCCGAAACGATGATGTGGTGATCCGCGCCGCTCTCTATGAGCGACTCGCAGATATACGACTGTTTGCCCGTTTCGTCACGGTGCGTCCGTATCTTGTTCAGACAGAGCGTGTCGGGCAGACGCCACGGCGCGGGCAGACGACCGTCCGAGCGACCGCGCGCGGTCAGATAGCGCACGGCGTCCGCGTCCGCCGCGAAATACCTCATGAGGAAGTAATTGATGAGTTCGTAATCGTTCTCGGGCGACGCGCATATCTTTGCGAACAACGTCTCCCATTCCGCCCTCTTCGGCTCTTCCACAGGTTCGCTCAGCAGGAAGCCGTACTCCGCCTCGCCCTCGGGCAGCCGCTCGCCGAACTTCTTGTTGTAGCCCGCGTACTCCCGTATGATCAGACGCGTCTCTCGTTCGGTCAGATCCACCTTCTCGGCTCCGAGGCCGCCCGCCATTGACTGCTCGGCCTCCATGAGCTTGATGGCGGCCTCTCCCCATATGCTCTTGTAAGTCTCAAGGCCGATCTCCGTGGTCTCGATGTAGAAAAACTGATGCAGGTCGACCGTATCGCCGAGTCTCGACGCGCCGAGCGCCGATGGATCCACCGCCATACCCGGCCAGGTCTTCTGTTCCCAATGGGCGTACACGACAAAGACCCCCATGAGACGGCTGTTCGTAGCGTAGGCGCTGACGAACGATCTCTCACACCACGGTGAGACCTCGGAGGCTCCGCCTACTATCACCCTCAGATCACTCTTTTTCATACGGATATTGTAACACAACAACGCCGCCCGCACTATTATCTAGAGAGGTTCGCGTACCGGGGGGAAGCCTCAATCAGTTACAGTTCAGTGATCAATCGAAACTATTCAGTTGCCGCGCTAGTTTTGTTCAGATTGGGTTCTGAGGGCGATAGCTGCGAGGCGTAGCCGAGTCTAATACAAAGCGTTGGCTCACCGGAGCGTACTCCACGGTACGTGAGGAAGCCGAAATCGTCATCAGGTTCCAAGATGGGCAAAAGTAGCGTGGCGACTGAATAGTAACCTCAGTCAGAGGCTGCGACTTCCGTTTCCGGCTCCGGAGGCTCGCTGATCATGAAGTCGCGACGGGCTGTCACCGAGACCCCGTTCTCGTCTTCCGCGGTGAAGGTCAGGACGTATTTCCCCGTTTTATTTTTCTTCTGCAGCTTGTCGAAGACGCCCGATACCTCGTAGCCGTCGCCGGTCGCTATGACGGTTCCCGTCGCTTTGTCCGTAACCTTCCAGGTCGGCCCGATCTCGATGGAGCCGATGCCTTCTATCGTGACGACCGCCGACGTGGGATTCACGTGTTCACTGCTAGCGTCGCTTCCGGCGAAGCGGATCTCTCCGTCGGGGCGGACGTCCACCACCGCCGGCGCCTCGCGGACATGGCTCGTGTTGTCAACGTATGCGGGGATGGCGACGGCGCCGCCCACGGCGAGCGTGGAGCAGGTCGCGACGACCGCGACATTCTTGGCGGTGACGGCGACCTGAGCCGCGGGGAATTTTATCGGAGACAGAGCGGACGCCCATTTCATCTGGAAGGCGGCAATGAGCTGATCGGGTATGACGTGTATCGCCTGATCTTCGAGCACGCGAGAGATGACGAGCGCCGAGCCGGATGCCGTCAGGCGGCCGGGGACGTAATCGCGCTGCCCGAGCCTGTCCTTGATGATCGCCCTCGCCCTCGTGATGTTCGAGGCGACGGTCTTGATCGATGAGTCCATGATCCCCGCGATCTCTTTGTAGCTCAGATTCTCGTAATAATACATGATGATCGCGTCGCGTTTTTTCGTGGGCAACTTGGTGATCACCTCGTAGAGGCGATTTTTGAACTCCTCGTTCTCGAGATAGGCTTCCGGCAAGAACTCTCTGTCATTGTCCTCGAGGTTGGACTCGTATTCATCTATGTCTACGAAGTCGCCCGAAATCGAACGTTTCTTCAGGCGCGCCGAA
>JAISZM010000107.1 GCA_031269205.1 Eubacteriales Family XIII. Incertae Sedis bacterium
CGATGTTGTCCATCATCTCGAGGCCCGCCTGCTTGCGCAGCTGTTGTACCTTCGAAACGAACTCTCGCATGAGTCCCTCCCTGACGAGTTCGGGCGTGAGCGCAGTGTCGAGTATCGTGAACACGCCGTCCTCCATCGCGACGGAGAAGTTCTCCTTTGCGTTTATCTGCGCGATAATGTAATCCTTTTCAATAACAATCTCGTCGGCGGCGCCGGGGACGATCCCCGCGTCCGCGCCGTCCGTGAGTCCCGTATCACCCGCGACGACGCTCGCCTTCGACAGGGACCAGACCGCGGACTCGTTTTTACCGAGCGCCCCGAGCAGGGCTGCCGCGTCGGCTCTCGCGACGGAAGCCGCGAAGTCCTTCATTCTCGCGCCGAGCTTCGGCCCGGCGGCCTTGAAGTCGGGTTTGACGCTGTAGTCCATGTACTCCCCGAGGTCGTTCTCGTATCTGACAGTCTTGATGTTCAGTTCTTCCTTGATCAGGTCTTCCATGTCTCCGATGAGTTCTCTGTACCTGCCGTCGACGAGTACGGACGGCAGCGGTTGCCTGACCTTGATGCGCTCCTTCTCGCGGATGCCGCGCCCGAGTCCAACGACGGTTTTGACGAGTCCCATCTTCTCCTCGAGCGCGTCGTCTATTAGCGACTCGTCCGCGACGGGATAGAACGAGAGGTGTACGGATTCCTCCCCCGTGAGCTTCGTGTAAATCTCGTCCGTGATGAAGGGGGCCATCGGCGCGGCGAGCTGCGCGACGCCCTTCAATATCTCGTAGGCGGTGGCGTAGACGGCCTTCTTGTCGTCGTCCATGCCCTCGGCCCAGAACCTGCGGCGCGCGCGCCTGATATACCAGTTGGACAGATCCTCTATGACGAAGTCCTGTATCCCGCGCACGGCCTTCATGTGGTCGTACGCGTCCATGTCGGCTATTGCCGCGCCGATGAGCCTGTTGTAACGCGACAAGATCCATCGGTCGAGCTCCGGCCTGCCGGCGGGATCCGACTCGTAATCGCGCGGATCCACGCCGTCCTGATTCGCGTAGAGGACGAAAAAGTAGTACGTGTTGCGCAGCGTGCCGAAGAACTTCCCCGCGATTTCCTTCACGCCTTCCTCATCGTAGCGCGTCGGAGACCACGCGGGCGAAGTGTGGAGCAGATACCAGCGCGTGGCGTCCGCGCCGAATTTGTCGAACTGCTCGAAAGGGTCGACCGTGTTGCCCTTCGTCTTCGACATCTTGATGCCGTCCCTGTCGAGGATGAGGTCGTTGACGAGGACGTTGCGGTAAGGCGCCCTGCCCTTCACGAGCGTCGCTATTGCCATGAGCGAATAGAACCACCCGCGCGTCTGGTCTATACCCTCACAGATGAAATCCGCGGGGAACAGGGCGTCGTCAAACTCCTCCTCGTGCTCAAACGGCCAGTGTTGCTGCGCGAACGGCATTGAGCCGGAATCGAACCAGCAATCTATGACGTCGGGTATGCGGCTCATCTCGGCGCCGCACTCCGCGCATTGTATGTGTATCCCATCGACGTAGGGTCGGTGCAACTCTATGTCGGGTACGCCGTCCGCGCCGTTCGGAATCCGCTCAGTCGCTACTTCCTGCAATTCCTTCCGCGAACCGACGCACCTCAGCCCACCGCAATCCGGGCAGCGCCATATCGGTATCGGCATACCCCAGTAGCGGCTGCGCGATATGGCCCAGTCCTTCACGTTCTCTATCCAGTTGGCGAACCGCTTCTCCCCGATGAAGTCGGGATGCCACGCCACGCCGGCGTTGTTCACGATCAGCTCATCCCGCAGTTTCGTCATCTCGATGTACCAACCCGGCTTGCTGTAATAGATGAGCGGCGTGTCGCAGCGCCAGCAGAAGGGGTAATTGTGCTCGACCTTCTCCTTCGAGAACAGTTTGCCCTCCGCCGCGAGCCACTTGATGATGTCGACGTCGAGACCGTCTTCCATGACGAAGCGCCCCTTCCACGGCGTCGCCGTGTACTTTCCGTTCTCGTCGACGGGGTTCGGCGCGGGCAGGCCGTACTTGCGTCCCGTCAGCGCGTCGTCCTCACCGAAGGCCGGGGCCGTGTGGACGATGCCCGTGCCGTCCTCCGTCGTCACGTAGTCGTTCACCGTGAAATAGAAGGCTTGACGCCTGTCCTTCGACGCGCCGCGGGACACGTCCACGAAGGGCATGAGTTGTTCGTACTCTATCTCTTCCAGTTCCGCTCCCGTCACGGTTTCCGTCACATCATACGCGCCCGCGCCGATTACCTTGTCCGCGAGGGCCATCGCGACGTAGACGATCTTGCCTCCGTGCAGGGCGGCGATATCTCCGGGTTTGCCGCCAGCTTTCTCTATCTCCGCGGCCGTCTTCACGCGCGCGCGCGCGTACTCTATGCCAGCGCCGACCGTCAACGACACGTTCGACGCAAGCGTCCACGGCGTCGTCGTCCACGCGAGAAAATACTCATCCGAATACTTTCGCTTAAAAAGAACCGTGACCGTATTCGTCTTGACCATTTTGTAGCCTTGGCTGACTTCATGAGCCGCGAGCCCCGTGCCGCAGCGCGGACAGTACGGCAACACCTTGTGCCCCTCGTAGATGAGACCCCTGTCGAAAATACTCTTGATGATGTGCCATTCGGTTTCGATGTAGTCGCCCGCGAGCGTGATGTACGGATCGTCCATGTCGCAGAGGAAACCCATGCGGCGGCTCATCTCGCGCCACTGGCCTTCGTACTTCCAGACTGACTCGCGGCACTTCTCGTTGAAGCGATCTATGCCGTAATCCTCTATGTCCTTCTTCGTGAAGAGTCCCAATTCCTTTTCGACCTCGATCTCGACAGGCAGACCGTGCGTGTCCCAACCGGCCTTGCGCGGCACGCGGTAACCGCGCATCGTCTTGTGCCTGTTGACCGAGTCCTTCAGCGTGCGCGACATGACGTGATGAATGCCCGGGCGGCCGTTGGCCGTCGGCGGCCCCTCGTAAAACACGAACGTGGGCGCGTCAACGCGCCCATCCACGCATTTTTCGAGCAGACGCCCGTCCTCCCAATCCTGCGCCTGTTCATTCTGAAGATCGGCGATATTTTTTTCTGAAAGATGTTCGAACATACTCCTCCTGACTTTCCTCGATAAATAGTGTTGGCGTACGTATTATTATACAGGAAAAAAGCCCTGTTTGTTACCACGCCGACGTGTAGTCAATCGACGTGTCCGTCAGCCGTTCTCCCCGCGGAAGATCAGGTCTTCAATGACCGGATTGATTACCTCATAGCCGTATCCCTGCGCCACGAGACGCGAGGATATTTTCCGCGCCTTCCTGCGCGGGTCCATGTCTTCAGGTAAGGCTTCCAAGGCTTTCGCGGCGACGGCGGCGGCGTTCGCGCGCTCCACCTCTTCGACATACCCGCCCGCAAGCGTCTCTTCTACGATCTCCGCGGAGAGGCCGCGCCGCAACATCTCCTCCTTGATTCGCCTGTGCCCACGCTTCTTCTCGACGCGCGTTTCACGGTACCGTTCGGCGTAGGCGCGGTCGTCGATATAGCCGAACTCCTTCAGACGCTCTATCGCGTCGTCAATCTCAGACTCGTCGTAACCGACGACTTCCCTGCCGCCGGACACACGACCGCGCGTTTTCCCCGAGAGCAAACCGCGCATCTCCCTCTCCGTGCGCATACGGCGCGCGAGCATATCGACGGCCCTGTCAAAGGCGCTCACCCCCGGCACTTTCACGGCATCCCTTTTCGCGGCGCGGTCGCGCAGCAGACGGAACAGACGAGGCTGGGCGCGGGCGTGGACGTGACTATCGTCACATCCTTCGGGGGACAGAGCGCGGGAGTGAACGTAACTATTGTCACATCCTCGGGGGGACAGAGCGCGGAAAAGGACGGCAGACTCTCGGACATGCCGTTTCCGGTATATTTTATATACGCCTCCTTGGCAGTCCAGACTCTGAAAAATTTCGTGAGGCGGTCGGCGTGGTCTTCGCCCGCGAGGATGTACGTTTTTTCATCCTCAGCGAAGAAGCGCTCCGCTATCCTCTCTCTGCGTTCATCCGTCAGTCCGCCTCTGATGTCCATATCCTCTATGTCGAGTCCCACCTCCGCGTCGTGAAAGAGCACGGCCCAGTACGCGCCCGAATGTGAAAGCGAAAAATGCGTTTGGCCGTTCAGCGGCGATTCCGAGAAATACGGTTTGCCGTTCGGCTCACGCGCGACGGCTGGAATTTCGTCTCCGAAGTCCGCGCAGATAGCTGCGCCGCAATAATCCAAGACGGCGGCGCGAAAAAAAGCTTCCGCTCCTCCCGGTTCATCTCTGTCAAACAGATACAGTTTCATTCCTGTCATCGCCGCCGCACTTTCTCAAGCGTGCTTTGCAGGGAGACGTCTTCCCGGCGGGTACGCACATCCTTGCCCGCAGCGCTCCACGACCTCATAGCTGCCAACTCGCGAGCCAGTCGCGATTCATCTCGTCGACGGAAACCTGTACCTTCGCGCGCTGCTCGTTCAGTTCCTCTTTGTTCGTTTCGAGCACGAGCATCCGGCCGGTCGGAGGATAGATGATGTCGCCGCGCTTGGCGTCCTTTATCACCCACGTAACCTTCTGCCTCCCGTACTCGCCACTGTGAAAAGAAGGATCATTCTTCATATCCTCGGACGTGCGAAGGTTGCCGAAGAACAGGATGGCTCGATACCTCATCTCAAATACGAGTTTCGAATCGGCGCCCATGTCGTGTATCGACACGAGGAAATGTCCGTCGGGATGTATCAGTCCGCGCCGGAAATCACCTTCGGGATTCCCGACGTTCCAGCCGTCCGGCAGTTCGACCGTATAGAACGCCTCGCCGTCGGGAAGTTCGGGCAAAACTACGCCGAGCAGACATTCGAGCGTTCTTCTGATGAACACCCTTTCATCCACGCCGTCGTCAGACGTGAGGTTTGATCTGATTCCAGGAAGTTTGACCGTTGTTCTTTCCATGACATGATTATCATATCACATCCCAACATCAACCTACGATCCGCAAGGGGATCAGATCATCTGCTCGCGCGGATCGCGTTCAGGACGGCGAGCAGAGCTACGCCCACGTCCGCGAACACGGCTTCCCACATATTCGCCACGCCTATGGCCGCGAGCAGCATGACCGCTCCCTTGACGCCGAGCGCCAGGGCTATGTTCTGTACGACGATGATCCTCGTTTTGCGCGCCACATCGACGGCCGCGGCTATCTTCGACGGCGCGTCGTTCATTATCACGATGTCGGCGGCCTCCACGGCCGCGTCCGAACCGAGTCCGCCCATCGCGATCCCCACGTCGGCGCGCGCGAGCATCGGCGCGTCGTTGATGCCGTCGCCGACGACGACGACCGAACCAGCGCGGCCGCCCGCGCCGCCCGTGTCGTCCGCCATGATGCGCTCGAGTGTTTCCACCTTCTCATGCGGCAGCAGACCCGCGTGTACCTCGTCTATGCCGAGGGAAGCGCCAACCGCGGCCGCGACCTTCTCCGAGTCGCCCGTCAGCATGATCGTGCGCCCGACGCCGCGCGCCTTCAGTCCCGCCACGGCTTCGGCGCTGTC
>JAISZM010000090.1 GCA_031269205.1 Eubacteriales Family XIII. Incertae Sedis bacterium
TACACGAAGGCAAAGGGCGGAAAGAAAATTACCGCAAAGACAAAGTTCTCGAAGAACACGACCCTCTACGCGCACTGGAAGGCGAAGAAGCGCTACGGCAAGGTCCTGGTAACAAGCTACCTGCGCAAATTCCCCTCTCACCACGTCAACTTGCGCCCCGTCATGGGAGTCATAAAGCGCGGACAGACCTTCAGAATCAGGGCCGTCGTCAACGGAAAGGGCAGTAACGACTGGTACAAGCTGAAGTACAAAGGACGCACGGCATACGTCTATGCCCGCTTTGTCAAGGTGGTCTATAGGTAGGCTTCGTAAAACGGTCTCATAGGTCTATCTCAAGCCGAACGGGGCAGTGGTCGGAGCCGTAGACGTCCGATAGTATCACCACATCGCGCACCTTGTCCGCTATGCTGTTCGAGACGAGCCAGTAGTCTATGCGCCATCCCGCGTTGTTCGCGCGCGCGTTGAACCGGTACGACCACCACGTGTAAGCGCCGGTCAGGTCGGGGTAGAGCAGGCGAAAGGAATCCGTGAATCCCGCATCGAGAAGTTCACCGAACTTGCCGCGTTCCTCGTCGGAGAACCCGGCGTTGCCCCTGTTCGGGCCGGGATTCTTCAGGTCTATCTCATTGTGTGCTACGTTCAGGTCGCCACAGAGAAGGACGGGCTTTTTTTCGGCGAGCTTCACGAGGTACTCGCGGCGCGCGTCTTCCCACGACACGCGGTACTCTATGCGCGCGAGGCCGTCCTGAGCGTTCGGCGTGTACTCGTTGACAAGGTAGAAATTCTCGTACTCGACCGTGATCGAACGCCCCTCCGCGTCGTGGCCTTCGGCGTCTATGTCGTAGGACACGGACGAGGGCTCGGGACGCGCGAAGACGGCTGTCCCTGAGTAGCCTTTGCGCTCAGCGCTGTTCCAGTATTCGCGGTAGCCCGGCAGGTCGACTTCGGCCTGCCCCTGCTGCATCTTCGTCTCCTGCACGCAGTAGACGTCCGCGCCCTCGGCGGCGCAGAAGTCGAGGAAACCCTTCTTCAACGCGGCGCGCAGGCCGTTCACGTTCCATGTTATCAGATTCATGAGCTCCTCTTCCCCGCCGCCACGCGACGACACATTCCCGTTCTCAAATTCTCAAAAACCAAACCAACATATTATCATTACCTTATAACAATCACTCACAAACCGCGATGTTATTATTATAACAATAACAGTTCCGGTTCCGTTAGACCCTGACCGGCCTGCTCTGGACACGATAACAAGGATACGGCGTCGGGACATGCTCACGCGAAGCCCTACACCGTCAGATTGCCTTCCGGCAGTTGATCGATCTGGCGTTTTTTCACGCGACGGTAGAAGACAAGGGCCATCGCCAGCGCGGCGGCCTCCGCGATGGGGAATGAGAACCAGACCGCGTCAATGCCGAATATATAGAGCAGCAGGTACGCAAGCGGCAGGATGAATCCAAGCTGGCGCACGATCGAGATGATGGCCGCGAATATCCCGTGCGCCGTGGCCTGGAACATCGTCACGGCCACGATCGTGAACGCGGCGGGGATGTACGATATGCTTATCGTTCTGAGCGCGCGCACGCCGATGTCCATCATGTCGTCCCCGGCGTTGAACAGCGTCATTATCTGCTCGGGGAAGAGCCAGAACAGCGCCACGCCGACGATCATGATGCAGGTCGCTATCTTGTAGGCGAGCTTGAAGGTCGCGAGCAAGCGCTTCCTGTTCTTCGCGCCGAAGTTGTAGCCCATTATCGGCAGCGCGCCTTGCCCCATCCCGATGACGGGCAGGATGACGAAGGTCTGTATGCGGAAGTAGACGCCGAGCACGGCGACGGCGGTGGTGGAATAAGTGATGAGTATCGCGTTCAGCCCGCTGATGAGGAAGGACTGTATGGAGATCATGATGATGGACGGCGCGCCGACGACGAGGATGTCAGCGAGGGTTCGGGCTTTGACGCGAAAGCCCTTGAAGCTCACGCTGACCGCGTGCTCGTTCCTCACGAACATGACTACGGCTATTATCATCGCGACGCACTGGCCGGTAATCGCGACGAGTCCCGCGCCTGTGACGCCGAGCTTGGGCGCGCCCAAAAGCCCCAGTATGAAGACCGGGGCGAGCGCTGTGTTGATGAGCGCGCCGACGGAGTTGAATATCATGGGGTGTATCATGTCGCCCGTCGACTGCATGATCCTCTCGATGCAGATGGAGAAGCACATGAATACGGAACCTATCGTGACTATGCGGCAGTAGGTCAGTCCCATGGACAGTATCTCCGCGTCGTCCGTGAACAGCTTCAGGAAGGGTTCGGCGCCGAATATGCCGAAGAGCGCGAACAGTATCCAGCAGACGATGGCAAGAAAGAAACCATGTGCGGCGGCGGCGTCAGCCTCCTTCTGTTTTCGCTCCCCGAGCCTGCGCGAGATGAGCGACGCAAGCCCGACTCCCGTACCTACGCAGATCGACATCATGAGCATCTGCGTCGGAAAGACGAGCGTCACGGCCGCGAGCGCGTTCTCTGATATCCTCGACACGAAGATGCTGTCCACGATATTGTAGAGCGCGTTCAGCAACATAGACAGCATCGGGGGCAAAGACATCGAAAATAAAAGCTTCCCAACCGGAAGCACGCCCATTTTGTTCTCTTTTTCCATAGAACTGAATTATATCACAAAGCGCGGCTCGGGGTAAAGCCGTGATTTTTGCACCCGACCAAGGCAGGCGGGTACGCTCACGGCCCGGTCACGGCTCGCTCACAGCGCCCGCCCGGCGGCGAAGGCTTTCAAATTGACGTCAAGCGCCTTCGCCGGCACGTACTCCTCGATGAGCGTCTCCCACGCTATGTCGTCGAGATTCCACGCGGTTACGAGGGCGCCGAGCAGGACTATGTTCTGCGCGCGGGGGTTGCCGAGGGCGGCGGCTTTCTCCGCAGCCTTGACCACTATGGGTTTGAGTCCGGTCTCGGCTATCCTTTCGAGGGCGTCGGTCGGGTATTCTGCGGCGCCCGTCAGCACGGGCATGGGGTATATCTCGTGGTCGTCGGTTATGAGTATGCCGCCCTTTTTCAGGCAGGGCAACGCGCGAAGCGCTTCCGCTTTCTCGAAGGCTATGACGACGTCGGCTTCGCCGAGTCCGATGGTCGGCGAGTAGACCTTGTCGCCGTACCGTATCTGAGTCGTCACGCTGCCGCCGCGCTGGCTCATGCCGTGTATCTCACTCATCTTCACGTCGTAGCCGCGCTGCATGAATCCCGCGCTGAGAATTTTCGATATGAGTATCGTCCCCTGACCGCCCACGCCGACCAAGAGGATGCTATGTACGCCTTTGAATTCTTTCATCTCACACCCCTTTCGCCGCGATGGCCTCGAATTTGCACATCTGCGCGCAGAGGCCGCAGGCCGTGCAGTTCGTCCGGTCGAAGACCTCGGCCTTGCCGCCCCGGAACGCTATCGCGGGGCAGGCGATCTTCATGCACATCTTGCAGCCGACGCATTTCTCCGCGTCTATCTCGCAGTACCTGCCAGCGAACTCCTTCGCGACCTCCCTGATGAGCACGCAGGGTCGGCGCGTCACGACGACGAAGGGGCCTTCGGCGGCCACGCCGTCGTCGATGGCGCTCGACATGGACTCGAGATCGAGAGGGTCGACGATCCTGATGCGCTCATCGGCTATGCCGACGGCGCGCGCGACGGACACGACATCGACGGACGGAACGGACTCGCCGTAGATGTTCCTGCCGGAGCCGGGGTTCTGCTGATGGCCCGTCATCGCCGTGATGGAGTTGTCGAGAATCACGGCTATGACGTTCGCCCCGGAGACGGCGACGTCTATAAGAGAATTGATCCCCGTGTGAAAGAAGGTCGAGTCGCCGAGCATCCCGAGGGCCTTGCGACCGTCGCCCTGCATTCTCAGCGCTTTCGCGAGGCCGATGATGGTGGAAAGGCCCGAACCCATACATATCGTAGAGTCCATGCCGAAGAACGGCGGACTGGCGCCGAGCGTATAACAGCCTATGTCGCCGCACGGGACTATCTTGTCCGTCTTCTTGCTGATGGTGTAGAAGAACCCTCTGTGCGGGCAGCCCGCGCACATGACGGGCGGGCGCGGCGGCGCGGTGGCGTTCGCCTTGTATCCCTCAGCCGCGGACTCCCCCGTCAGGGACTCCCTCACTATCTGCGCGTCGAGTTCGTAGAGTATGGGTATTCTGTCCTTGCCGACGGGATCGAAACCGAGCGCCCGCACGGCGTTTTCGAGGTAGGGGTCGTTCTCTTCTATTACGTAGAGCTTCTCGTACTTCGACGCGAATTCCTTGATGAGGCGGCGCGGCAAGGGGTAGGTAAGCCCGAGCTTTAGGTAACTCGCCTTGTCGCCAAACACCTCGCGACTGTACTGATACGACACGCCGGAGGTGATGATGCCCGTAGCCGCGCCCTCATTCTCGTAGACTACGTTATACGGGCAGTCGTTCGCGTACTCCTCGGCCTTCACGAGAAACTCCTCGCGTATCTTGTGCCTCTTCTTCGCGTTGACGGGTAACATCGTGAATTTGTCTGTGCGCTTCTCGTATGGTGTAATGGGAATGTCCCGTTTGTCCTCCGTCTCCACGATGCTCTTCGAATGGCAGACGCGCGTGGTCATGCGAAAGAGAATGGGCGTGTCGAAACGTTCGCTGAGTTCGAACGCGCCCATGACGTATTCCCTGCACTCGGACGAGTCCGAAGGTTCGAGCATGATGAGTTTCGCGTGCGGAGCGTAGTGCCTGTTGTCCTGCTCGTTCTGCGAGCTGTGTAGACCGGGGTCGTCCGCGGACACGACGACGAAGCCTCCCGTGACGCCCGTGTACGCGGCCGTGAATATCGGGTCGGCGGCCACGTTCACGCCGACGTGTTTCATGGCGGCAAGCGAACGGGCGCCGCCCATCGACGCGCCGAGCGCTATCTCGGTCGCAACCTTCTCGTTGCCCGCCCACTGCGCCTCGATATCGCCCTTGTAGCGCGCGGCTATATTCTCGAGTATCTCACTCGACGGCGTACCCGGGTAGGCCGTCGCCACGCGGCAACCCGCCTCAAAGCAGCCGCGCGCTACGGCCTCGTTGCCGCTGAGTATCTGTTTCTCTCCCAATACCTTACCTCCACTCGCCGTTTATGCTTTTGTATTCGGCATCTCGCCGATCTGCTTCACCTCTTTCATTATATTACAGAACCCCTAAAAACTCTACGCGCGCGCATTTCACGCTTGGCGCATAGTTTTTTGTTTATAAATGCAAATCATCATATTTTTTCCGCGAATCAAGCATATTTATTTTCTTGAAATATTGCTTTTAAACATTTTTTCGCAAAACTCATTGACAAGAGCGCAAGATTTCGGATAGAATAGCTTTATGAATACTTATTATACACTCCATTCATTACGAATAAAGAACTACCGCTCTTTCTGCGACGAGCAAGAGATTTCGTTTAAAATGCCTGTTACAGCATTTTATGGCGCAAACGCTTCCGGGAAGTCAAACATTTTCAAAGCACTATCGAATGCTTGGCATTTCATCCAAAACTCAACACAGCCGAATACTCAGGCAACACCATTCTTGCCAAGTACGCACACTATTCCGTATGAGCCGTTTTTGCTTCGTGAAAACAATATGGATGAACCGACAGTTTTTGAGATGACTTTCGGCAACCAAAACAGTACCTATCGTTACACGTTTTCAACGACCGCTTCGGAAATCGCTGAAGAGGCAATGTTCGATTTGTCTACCAGTCGAGAACGGACTATCTTTGTTCGTAGCAAAGGCCAAAACTCAACCGCTATCAAAAACGGTTTTGGGAAAAAAATATTTGAAACAACTCGTGCTAACTCGCTGCTAATTACTCGCGCACAAGAATATGCGAATGAGTACGCCGGAGCTGTTTTTGATTTCCTAAGCAATCTCCACTTAATAACAATAAACAGCAATCCACCGCTTCGCCCGATGACAATTAACATATTGCAGCTCAATCCGAGCATAAAAAACCAAGTCTTGGATTTGCTGCGAAAGACCGATTTTCCCATTCGGGATTTCATGTTTGCTATGGATGACATTCCTCAAGAGATAATCGACGGGATGCCGCTTGCGGATTCCTTCAAAATACAGTTACGGGGACAAAAGAATACGTTTACGCAAACTGTTCATGCAATACGCAATGAATTCGGAGATGTCACTGGTTCGATAGCCTTTAACATGGACGCACAAGAATCAATGGGTACGAATGTATTCTTTGACATTATCGTGTTCATCATCGACACTTTGAATAATGGCAAGATCTTATACCTCGATGAATTCAATTCCAATTTGCATATTGATATTTGTGAACTGATAATAAAGCTCTTCAAAGCGAATAAAACCGGAGCAAAACTAATCATCAATACCCATGATGTAGGTCTCATGAAAAGTAGCGGCGGCCAAGGCGTTCTCGATGACAAAGACATAGTTTATGTTGAGAAGGATATGTTTGAGCAGAGCATTATCACGCCGCATGGTAAAAAAAGAACTGCTCGTAAAGATGATAATATTGAGAAGAAATACAGATTTGGTGTTTATGGCGGCAAACCGATAGTTCGGGAGGATTGACCATGCAAGACAATCCCCAAATAATTCTGATTTGCTGTGAAGGAAAAGTCACTGAAAAATTATATTTTGAAATCATTCAAAATACCTTTCGTGTTGCCAATATTTCAATACACATCTTCCCGAAAGCGGGGCAACATTATCATCTCATCGATAAGAGTTTTGACACCAAAAGAGAGTTTGCAGAAGAGTTTGGATTCGAGCTTGATGACATTGAAGTCTGGGCAGTATGCGATAGGGACAACCTGAAAGACAGTTTCACAAAACTAAAAGACTACGCGGAGCAACATGGTGTGGACTTGGCGTTTTCGGACCCACAGTTCGAGAATTATTTATTACAGCATTTTGGAAGTCCAAACAACTGTCACAAAAGAGGGTTTGAACTTGAACAAGAACTTACTGCAACGCTACTAAACCATGGGGTTGGGGTTGCGTATGACAAATCGAATCTGCGTTGGCTTGCTGTAATGATTGACCAAAAGCCCCGATTGGTCGAAGAAGCCATCAGGCACGCCGATGCATATTCAGTGCATTCAAAACAGCCATTTTTCACGATTCAACGACTGATTGAGCGGATACTCTCTTTTCGGGCATAATTCCAATAGCCAGTCGCAACCAAAGACACTTGGGGACGAATAAACAACAAAACAAATTCATTTTCGCTTATACTTGCTATCAATATATGTCTTTAACGCGTCTTTGCTTGAGTACCACATTCCGTCAGCTCCTATCGTTGCTTCCAGGCGGCCGCGCGTAGCGGCTTGTCTCAGCATAGCATACGAAAACTCTTTTGTTTCAAGCGATTTTAGCGGCACAAGTTTTTTGGGCCCGGCAATAGCAGGCGCGATAAAGCGGTGAACGTTATCAATGACTGCTCTTGCGATAATCTCCGCCAACGGCAGTATATCACCGTGGTCGGCCCTATCAAGCGCTTTCAGATAAGCGTCCCGCCGTTTTCTGAGTATTATAGC
>JAISZM010000095.1 GCA_031269205.1 Eubacteriales Family XIII. Incertae Sedis bacterium
GGCGGCATCGCTATCGGACCGGATTCCTACACGCTGCGGCAGGCCGCCGTGCAGCCGCAGGCGGCCATGGTCGTGCTCGATTATCACACGGGCGCGATCAAGGCGATGGTGGGCGGCCGAAAAACGGAGGGACGCCTGCTCTACAACAGGGCGACCGGCCCCAGGCAGCCCGGATCGGCCATCAAGCCCATGTCCGTATACGGACCCGCGCTGCAGACGGGCGTGGACGACGAGGCCCTCACGGGCGGGGAGCCGTCCTACGGCAACTACTGGACGGCGGCGAGCGGCATCGTGGACGAACCGATGGAGTTCCAAGGCAAAACATGGCCCAAGAACTGGTACAGCGGTTATCGCGGTATGCAGAGTCTGCGAAAATCCGTCGAGCACTCCGTAAACGTGAACGCCGTCAAGGTGCAGATCAACATCGGGCCGGAGCGCTCGCTGCGATTTTTGAAAAACCTGGGCGTCACGAGCGTTGTGGAAACGGGCGCGACCAACGACATGAATCCGGCCGCCCTCGCGCTCGGCGGCATGACCCGCGGCATTTCGCCCTTGCAGATGGCCGCCGGCTACGGAGCGTTCGGCAACGCCGGTCTCTACGTGGAACCCGTCCCCTACTCCAAGATCACGAACAGGCGCGGCGAGATAATCATAGGACGCGAACCCCTTACGAATCAAGCCATGGATCCGGGCGTCGCCTTCATCATGACGGACATACTCAGAGGCGTCGTGACGAACGGCATAGCGGGCAGGGCGGCCATAAAGTCGCAGCCCGTGGCCGGAAAGACGGGTACGACCACGGAGAAATACGACGCGTGGTTCGTCGGTTTCACGCCGCAGTACGCGGCCTCGCTCTGGATCGGCTGCGACGTCGGCGTCGAACTCAGCGAGGGTTCGGGCGCCGCCACGAAGGTCTGGAGCAAGATCATGGAACAGATTTGCGAAGGAACCGAGCGCGGATCCTTCCCGAGCGCGCCGGCCGACGTCACGACCGTGACGGTGGACGCCGTTTCGGGTATGCTGCCGTCCGCGAACAGCCTGACTCGCTCCGAGTTTTTCATCAGGGGAACGGAACCGACGCTCGTGGACAACCTGAGCGGCCCCGTGTACATCTGCCCCATCTCGGGATACCTCGCGACGCCCTACTGTCCCGCCAGAGTGCCGTTCGGCGCCGACGCGGTCGCGGTCGAGCCCGTCGTCGGCGGCGACGAGGACCACCCGGAAGAGGCGGCGCAGACCTTGGGTCCCAGGCCGCGCTTCTACTGCCACCTGCACAACGGCGACCCCGAAAACTATCCCATCGACCCCTCGCAGACGCTGAACGAGGATTTCTACTGGGACGGCGTCGTCCGCGACGACGCGTATTACGAAGCGCTCGAAGCGGAGCAGACCGAAACGAATGATCCCGACGCGGAAGGCTATCCCGCGGACGGACAGTCGAACACGGACGGCACGGGCCCCTTCCCCAACCCGACGCCCGTGCAGCCCGCGCAGCCCGGACAGACCGAGCCTTGGCAGACAGATCCGCCGCCCGCGCAGACGCCGCAGGACGGGCAATCGGACGAACAAGACGACGGACAAGCGGACGGACAGAATCCGCCGCCGGCCGAAGGATCCACAAGGCCGAGCTGGCTGCCGCCTCTGTAAAAAAAACAACAAAGGCCCCCGTGAAAAGCGGTTCTCTTTTCACGGGGCCTTTGATTTTTCTCGCTACCGCTCACCCACTCTAATCAAAACTACTCACACGCCGCGTCAGTTTTGTTCAGGTCGGGTTCTGAGGGCGATTTTGGCCCCCGGAGCGTACTTGAAGCTACGTGAGGAGGCCAATAATCGCAATCAGGTTCCGAGATGGGCAAAAATGGCGTGGCGGGTGAGTAGTAACATTTTTCTCGCTACCGCACGGTCGCCTCGTATAAATCGCTCGCGCTGTCCCACTCGTCTATGATCTGCGGAACCACCTTGTACAGATCGCCCACGATGCCGAAGTCGGCCACCTCGAAGATCGGGGCGTCCGGATCCTTGTTGATCGCGACGATGATGTCCGAAGTCTGCATTCCGGCCAAGTGCTGTATCGCGCCCGAGATGCCGCAGGCGAAATAAATCTTGGGCTTGACGGTGGTGCCCGTCTGCCCCACCTGATGCGAGTGGTCGATCCAGCCCGCGTCCACCGCCGCGCGGGATGAGCCGACGACGCCGCCCACCTTCTCGGCAAATTTCCGAATCAGGTTGAAGCCGGAGGGATCGCCCAGTCCGCGGCCGCCGGAGCAGATGATGTCCGCGTCGGTCAGCGACACGATCTCCTTCGCGGATTTCACGATATCGACGATCTTGGTCCTGATGTCGCTCTCGGCCAAGGCCGGGCTCACGCTTATGACCTCGCCCGAGGCGCCGGGGACGCGTTCGCGCCGCGTCATGACGCCGGGGCGGACCGTCGCCATCTGCGGCCTGGTCCTGGGACAGACGATAGTGGCCATGAGATTGCCGCCGAAGGCCGGCCGCGTCTGCTTCAGGCCCTTGTCGTCGGAATTCGGGTCCAGCGTGGAGGTGTCCAGCGTCGTGTTCTTGTTCGCGTAATCGATGTAGCTGCTGACCTTGACGTCAAGCCGCGTGCAGTCCGCCGTCAGGCCCGTGTTCAGACGGGCCGCAACGCGCGGCGCCAGATCCCGGCCGATGTGCGTCGCGCCGAAGAGCACGATCTCGGGCTTGTACGCCTTGACGGCGTCGTGCAGCACCTTCGTGTAACCGTCCGTCGTGAAGTTCTTGAGCAGCGGAGCTTCGATCAGGTAAGCGCCGTCCGCGCCGAATTCGAAGCATTCCCGCGCGAGTCCGCCTATGCCGTCGCCGATCAGCACGGCGTACACCTTCGCGTCGTCGCTGATCTCGCGGGCCAAGCGCCTGCCCTCACCGATCAGCTCTATGGCGACGTTCATGAGCTTGCCGGCGCGCTGCTCGGCGTAGACCCAGACGTGCTTGTATGCGGAGAGATCCGCGGGACCGTCCGCGTCCGCGTCGCCCGTGTCCTCTATCGCGTCGAATTTGCAGGCGGGGATGCACTGCTTGCAAACCGTACACTTCTCGTTGATCACGGCGAGCTTGCCTTCCATATAGATCGCGTCAAAGGGGCAGGCCTTGATACAAAGCTTGCAACCCTTGCATTTTTCGTTTATTACTTGAATTGCCATTTCCTCACCCCTCCTATATTACGTGCTTCGACTTCAGATTGATCAGCAGCTTATCCGCCAATTCCTTCTCCGTATCGGCCTCGATGATCACGCCCTTGCCCTTGGGCGCCGGCGTGAACGAGCGAAACACGTTCGTCGGAGAGGCTTCGAGCCCGACCTCCCTGTTCGCGTCCACGCCGAGCTCTTTCGCGCCCCAAGTCGGAATCTCCTTCCGCACCGCGTCGAAGATGCCGCCTATGGACATGTACCGCGGCGTGTTCAGCTCCTTTATGGCCGTGAGCATACAGGGGGTGTCGATTTCGATCAACTCGTAGCCGTCCTCGAGCGCTCTTTTTACCGTAATGTGTTTACGGTCATCCGACAGTCGAAACTCCGCCACGTAGGTGACCTGCGGCAAGCCCAACTTTTCCGCGATCTGCGGCCCGACCTGCGCCGTGTCGCCGTCTATGGCCTGTCTGCCCGCAAAGATCAGATCGTATTCGCCGAGCTTGTTTATGGCCGCCGCTACCGCGTTGGAGGTGGCCCAGGTGTCGGAGCCTCCGAGCGCGCGGTCCGAGAGCAGTATGCCGTCGTCGGCGCCCATCGCGATGCATTCTATCAGCATGTCCTTGGCCTGAGGCGGTCCCATCGTCACGACCGTCACCGTCGCGTCGGGGTATCGGTCCTTGATCTTGAGCGCCTCTTCGAGCGCGTTCGCGTCGTCGTGATTCAAGATGCTCGGGACGCCTTCGCGGACCAAGGTCTTCGTCACGGGATCGATCTTTATTTCGTTTGTGTCGGGCACCTGCTTGGCGCAAACAATTATTTTAAATGCCATTGTCAAAAACCCCCTTACTTCTTGAATACATCCGCGGATATAACGAGCTTCTGCGCCTCGGACGTGCCTTCGTATATCTCCGTGATCTTGGCGTCCCTCATCATCCGCTCAAGCGGATAATCCTTGGTGTAGCCGTAACCGCCGTGAAACTGCACGGCCTTGGTCGTGACATACATGGCCGTCTCGGACGCGAAGAGCTTTGCCATCGCGGACGCGGGTCCGTAAGCCAGGTGCTTGTCCTTCATGTCGGCCGCCCTGTATATGAGCAGCCGCGAGGCCTCTATCCGCGTCTTCATATCGGCGATCTCGAAGCGAAGCGCGTCCATCTGCGAAAGCTTCTTGCCGAACTGCTTCCTGGATTTCATGTATTCGACCGTGGTGTCAAACGCGCCCTGCGCGATGCCGAGGGCCTGCGACGCGATACCGATGCGGCCGCCGTCCAGCGTTGACATCGCGACCTTGAAGCCGTCGCCGACGTTTCCGAGAATGTTTTCCTTGGGGACCTTGCAGTTCTGGAACACGAGTTCCGTCGTGGAGGAAGCGCAGATGCCCATCTTCTCCTCCGTCTTGCCGATGGAAAAGCCTTCGAAGCCCTTCTCGACGATGAAAGCGCTGATGCCGCCGCGCGTTCCCTTGGCCTTGTCCGTCATGGCCATGACGACGAAGGTGTCGGCGTATCCGCCGTTCGTTATGAACACCTTGGAGCCGTTCAGGAGCCAGTGATCGCCCTTGTCCTCCGCGCGCGTCTGCTGTCCGCCCGCGTCCGTGCCGGCGTTGGGCTCCGTCAGACCGAACGCGCCGAGCTTCCTGCCGCTCGTGAGATCGGGGACGTACTTTTTCTTCTGCTCGTCGCTGCCCCACGCGAAGATGGGCCAGACGCAAAGCGACGTGTGCGCGGAGCAGATCACGCCCGTGGAAGCGCATTTCCGCGAAAGCTCCTCCACCGTGATCGCGTATGAGATATGATCCCCGCCCGCGCCTTCGTATTCCTTGGGGAAGGGTACGCCCAACAGGCCGTAGCGGCCCATCTTCTTCACCGTCTCCACAGGGAATCTGTGCTCTTTGTCGATGTCCGCGGCTATTGGGTCAACCTCTGTTTCGGCAAAGCTTCTTACCATCTTCCTTACAAATTCCTGCTCTTTCGTAAGTTGAAAGTCCATGCAAATCCACCTTAAGCAATACCACATCTCATTCCGCGCGACACGTGCCGCGCGGACGCCACAATACAAATAAATACAATGGCATGTCACTCTTATAATTAAACTACAATTTGAAAACTTTTTCAAGTCTTTCGCGATAATTCGCGGTAATTGTTAAAAATTTATCTATTCTAAAAATTTCAAATTCTTTTGCAAGCACATAATTTATACAAATTTCGCCTGTACAATAAGCGCAAGAAAAAAAAGATGACTATTCAATTAGAGCATGGTCAACGGGTCGGGGGTCGGTATCGCTCTCCGAGCGGGTCGCTGACGCTCGTGCGGGCGCTTCACTCGCGTTGCTCCTTCCGCTTGTATGC
>JAISZM010000114.1 GCA_031269205.1 Eubacteriales Family XIII. Incertae Sedis bacterium
ACAGAGAACGGATTCGGCGGATCCGTCGTGGATTCCGTCGCGCAGGTTTCGCTCGGCGACCCGATGCGGGTAGCCTTCGGCAGCATGGACAAGAACTTTACCACCGAATCGATACGCCGGACGGGCGAGTTCACCCTGTCCGTCCTCGGGCAGGACGTAGACCCCTTCGTCATAGCGAACTTCGGCTTTCAGAGTGCCCGTGATCCGAAGATCAAAAAGTGGGATAACGTCAAACACTCGGTCAGGGACGGCTTGCCAGTCCTTGACGGAGCGATTTCTTTCATCAGGCTCAGCGTCGAGGAGATCATCATCTACGACACGCACACGCTGTTTCTCAACGCGGTCAAGGACGCGTGGCTCGGAGACAGCGAAGCGGCGCCGTTGCTCTATGCGGACTATCTTCAAAACCGCAAGGACGAGGTCTTCGCCGCGTTTGCGAAATACAAGGAACGAAGCGACTCCTGACCTTTTGACATTGGCAGGCGTTGTTGTTATTATAGGGACACAGAATTATTACCCTATTTTCTTGCATGTTGTCGGATCGGTGTGCGCCCGCTAGGGGGCGGCAGAAAGGAGAGGTCATGTCGGAAATTTTCAGCACTATCCCAAAGATCAAGTACGAGGGTCAGGGGAGCAAGAACCCGCTGGCGTTCAAGTACTACGACGCGAACAAGGTCGTTGCGGGCAAGAAGATGAAGGATCATCTGCGTTTCGCGATGGCGTGGTGGCACAACCTGTCGGCGACCGGCTCGGATATGTTCGGCCCGGGCACCGCGGACAAGAGCTTCGGCGCTGAACCCGGAACGATGGAGCACGCTTTCGCGAAGGTTGACGCGGGCTTCGAGTTTATGGACAAGCTCGGCGTGGATTTTTACTGCTTCCACGATGTCGATCTGGTTCCCGAAGCGGACGACATCAATGTGACGAACGAGCGCATCGACGAGGTCGTGAAGTACCTCGCGAAAAAACAGAAGACCTACCGCAAGAAATTGATGTGGGGTACGGCAAATATGTTCTCAAATCCACGTTTCATGAACGGCGCGGGTTCATCGAACAGCCCCGATGTTTACTGCTTCGCGGCCGCACAGATCAAAAAGGCGCTCGACGTGACCATCAAGCTCGGCGGCGCTGGCTACGTGTTCTGGGGCGGACGAGAGGGGTACGAAACGCTGCTGAACACGGATGTCAAATTCGAACTTGACAATATCGCGCGGCTCATGAAAGCCGCCGTCGCCTACGCGCGCGGCAAGGGCTGGAACGGCACGTTCTACATCGAACCGAAGCCGAAAGAACCGATGAAGCACCAGTACGACTACGACGCCGCGACGGCCATCGGCTTTCTGAGGCAGTACGGACTCGACAAGGATTTCAAGCTGAACATCGAGGCAAACCACGCGACGCTCGCGGGGCACTCCTTCCGGCACGACCTTCGGATAGCGGCCATAAACGATATGCTCGGTTCCGTCGACGCCAATCAGGGCGACCTGTTCCTCGGTTGGGATACGGACGAGTTCCCGTACGATGTCTATGAAACGACGTGGGCGATGTACGAGATACTGAAGGCAGGCGGATTCCGGACAGGCGGCCTGAACTTCGACGCGAAGAACCGGCGGCCGAGCTACACTCCGGAGGATATGTTCTACGGCTTTATCCTCGGCATGGACGCTTTCGCGCTCGGGCTGATCAAGGCGAACGCCATCATCAAGGACGGCCGCATCGACAAGTTCATCGAGGAGAAGTACGCGGGCTACAAAAAAGGCATCGGTCGGAAGATAATCTCGGGCAAGGCCACGCTTGAGGAGCTATCCGATCGCGCCCTGAAACTCGGAAAGCCGGAACTACCGGGTTCGGGCCGACAGGAATATCTGGAAAGCGTAGTCAACCAGGTGTTTTTCGGCTGATTTTCGGCGAACGGGCTTACGTGACGTCCCAGAGTATGAAGGCCCATCTCACGAGACGCTTTTCGCCGCTTTCCGTTTGCTTGCATGAGTCTATATAGGAGACTTTCGGATAGCGGCCGCTGTCGAACAGGATGTTTAACGCGTAGATGAAGTCGGGAAGGTACGGTACGCCGTACAGTATCTTCCCGACTTCGCGTTTTGAGCGCGGGCCGAAACGCGTCGAGACCGTGACGGCGACGCGCTCCCTCGCGACCTTCTCGAGTTTTTTCAGCGCCGAGCCGAGGTCGTGTACCATGATCGAACGCGACGCGACGGCTATATCCACGGATTTTGGCGCTATTCCGGCGGCCTGCCAGTCGTCCTCCCAGCTCAGTTCACGGACGGATATGCGCTCCGCAACGTCCGCCTCCTCGGCCTTCCGCGTGAGAACCTTCCTCATCTCCGGCGAAAAATCGCCGCATATGACGCGATGGCCTTTCTGCGCCAAAGGGATGGCGAGAGTACCCGCGCCGCTTCCCATATCGAATATCGTCGCTCCCGCGGCGGGACTGAATCCTTCGATGAACGAGCGGGCGTAGTCGCTCGTCTCCACGCGTTTCGAATGATCCTCGGCGCGCGCGTCCCAAACCGAATGATCGTCGGGTTCGTTCCGCGCGTCCGAGCGTATGATCCACTCCCTCTCCCACTCTATCGTATGGTCGTTTATAATCATGGTCGCCTCATTGATTCCAGACGGATACCGTTCCCAAAACCGGGGTCAGGCTGCCGGGCCGCAGCCTGACCCCTCACAGCGTCCGCCTTCTTGACTTCCTACTTCTTTATTTTGATCTGCTTTACAGGGGAATACTTCGAGTAGACAGTTTTGCCCCATCTATTTGAATACCCGCGGACTTTGAAGTAGTAGGTCTTGCCTTTCTTCAGGCTTTTAATAGTCTTGTTGACGGCAGCCGCTCCTTTTACCGTCGCCGTCTTTTTGCCGCTGAATTTCTTGCTCGCGGCGTAGACGATCTGATAGCCGTCGGCGTCTTTGATCTTCTTCCACGTCACGACAGCGCTCTTCTTGCCGGCCTTCAACTTGCTGATCGTCGCGGTCGTCGCCGTGAACACAGCCTGGTTGGCCGCGTCAAGCTGCTTCTGGAGGTCAGCCGCCTGTTTTGCGAGTTCGGCTTTCTCCTTTTCAAGAAGAGCCTTTTCGGCAGCTAATTTCGCGTTATCGGCATCCTTCTGCGAGAGTTCATCGTTGAGATCGTCGATATTTTTGTTCAAATCATCAACTTTTTTATCGAGATCATTGGCCACCTCGTCCAGCGTCGAATCGGCGTACTCGATGACGGTGATGCTGTCGATCCCGGTGAGGAACCTCATCCCAAATTTCGAAGGCTGATTCAGATAATCCGCTTCGCTGATGCCACGCACGAACTGCATGTCCTTTTGGGAGGTGAAAGAACCGTCCCAATCCGAAAGATCGCCTGACGCTGTGCTGGTAATATTGTCAAGCGTCGAGGTCAAGGCGAGCGCGGGTTCGATGTGAACAGCGCCTGTGGTGCTTTTCTCGACAGGGCCTGTAGCCGGATAGAAGTTACTGTCGGTCGTAAGGTCGTCATACGAAAAGGTCCACGATCCCGGCTTATCGGAATCGGTATCCGCTGTAACATACTGCGAGTCCTCTGCGAATCCCTCGTTCGTTCCCAAAGCGTCGTCGACGATTTTCTCAAGACTGACGGCGTTT
>JAISZM010000126.1 GCA_031269205.1 Eubacteriales Family XIII. Incertae Sedis bacterium
AGCCCAGTTGATGTAATATCCAAGCCCCCCTTGCGCCCCCATCATCTCCGATATCACGAGCGTCGTAAACGCGAGCGCGCTCGCCGTCGAGATGCCCGTGAATATCTGAGGCAGCGCATTGGGGAGCGCAACGCGGAACAGCAGAAAGGAGGTCTTCGCCCCGAGCGTCTTGGCCACATCGAAATATACTTTCTGCGTCAAAGCTATCCCCTGTGACGTCATGAACGCGACGGGAAACCAAGCGCAGATCACTATGAGAAAAGCCCCCGCTGCAAAGGAGGTGGGGAGGAGCGTGAGTGCGAACGGCATCCAGGCGACCGCGGGGATGATACCGGTGATCTTCAGAGGCGGCATCACCCAATAGTTTACCTTCGCGAACCATCCGACCAAAATACCTGTGCCTATGCCCAGCGCGATCCCGCAGGAAAATCCTACAGCAAAGAGCCTCAAGGAGTAGAGCAGATTTGTCAACAGGAACGCCGGCTCATCCACAAAGACCGCCATCACGCGGACGGGGCTGGGGAAAAACGGCATGACGAGCAGATCCAGTTTCGCCGAAAGAAGATCCCACACCGCGACCACAAGCCCTATCGCCAAGCGAAAGGGCACGCGCTCAACATATTTCTCGCGTTTCTCGACGCTGCGCGCCGCCCACGCGCCCATTATCAGATAATAGGCTATGAGCAGCGCCAACGTCACGCGAAACGCGGGATGCGCCAATTCCTCCTGACGGTCGGGCAGGAAGAAATCGACGGCGCCCGCCGCGGCGAACCCAAGGACGGTGATGGCCGCGGACAGGGCGTATTTCAGGTTACTCGCTCTTGACATCGAAATATATGTCTTTCGCGAATGATTCCGGATCGGTCGTCTTCAGATACCCCACCTTCGCGAGTTCCTCGACAAAATACAAAACATTGTCGTACACTTGGTTTTGATCGTTCTCGGTCTGCGCGTGCGTGGGATATTGATAACTCTTAACAAGCTCCGACGCGAGGTCGATGTTCTCTATCGAGGAATATTTCTTCTCAGAGATGATCTTCGATGCCTCTTCCGGATTCGCGGCTATCCAATCCTGCGCTTTGTTGTACGCGCGCAGCAACGCGCGAACCTTTTCGGGATCCTCGGCGAGTACCTTTTCGGAGGCGTAGAGGAAACAGCAGTATTTACCCGCAAACAGAGGATCGGTCGACAGATCGAATATCTTCGTAAATCCGTGTTCTTCGACGGCAAGCGCGCCGAACGGATCCCATATGGCGGCGGCGTCAATCTCGCCTTTCTCCGCGGCCTCGATCTCAAGGTTTCCGTCGGAGAACGGAACAAAGGTCACGTCCTGATTGTCTTTCGCCTTCAGACCCGCGTTTTCAACCCACAGGCTTGCCACCTGATGAGGGGTGCCTCCTATTTCGTCAACTCCGATCTTCTTACCCTTCAGGTCGGCCGCGGTCTTGATGGTGGAACCTTCGGGAACCACGATGGTGATGCACCCGAAATGCAGACCTTCGACCACCTTCACCTTTACACCTTCCTCGATCGACGGGAAGAACTGAAAATCGCCGTTGACGATCGGAATCGTTCCGTTGTTCAAGCCGATCTTCCTCGTCTCGGTATCGGCGGAAATCAGATTGACATCGAAGCCTTCCTCCGCGTAGTACCCGTTTTCATAGGCGATATAGATGGGCGCAGCGCAGAGGGCTCCGTCCTTGCCCGGTATGTCGATCTTCCCGTACTTGAACTCACCGCTCGCTTCCGGCGCTGTATCTTCGCTTTCCGCCGCGTCCTCCGCTGTCGTTTCGGTGTCCGCGTCGGACGTCGTCTCCGCGGCAGGTTCTTCGCTGTCCGTCGTCGTCTCCGAGCCACCACCGTTACAGGCGGCGAGCATAACGGAACTCATCGCCAAAATCAGCGCAAGTATGACTATAAGTTTTGATGTTCGCGTGCTTTTCATGATTGCTTCCTTTCCTTTCAATACAAGATTTATGACTTATCCCGCGGGCCGCCGCTATCCTCCGACGCGGCGAACGCACGATTCAGATCATCGATCAGGTCTTGCGGATCCTCAAGGCCCGCCGAGATGCGAATCAGATTTTCGGGCACGTCCGCTCGATCCTTCTCTGAAGGTTCGAGTTCTCCGTGCGTATTGTTTGGTGAATCGACGATGAGCGTTCGAGCGTCGCCGATGTTGACGTGATAATTCAGCAGTTCCACAGCATTCAAAAATCGCTCGCGCTGCGCTTCGTCCCCTTTAAATCCGAACGCGAGGATGCCGCCCGCGCCGTTCGGGAAATATTTTTCCGCGAGCGCATGGTAAGGACTGTCCGGCAGACTTGGATGTCTGACCCACTCGACGTAATCCTTACGCGAATCAAGCCAAGCCGCGATCTTCCCGGCGGTTGAAACCTGTTTTGCGATTCGCTCCGACAGCGTTTCAATTCCGATGAGAGCCAAGTACGCGTCAAACGGCCCGAGCGCGGCGCCGAAGTAGTTCAGGTAGTGAAAACGAATGCGCGTCGTAAACGGCGCGTCGGGAAACACTTCGAGATAGCTTCGGTATTCGCCCGTCGCGTGATCGCGCAGCGTATAGTGTTTCTCAGCGAAATGAGGGAATTTTTCAGTCCCCCAATCGAACGCGCCGCTTTCGAGTACGAGGCCGGCGATAATGTTTCCATGCCCGCTCAGTCCCTTCGTCGCCGAGTACACGACCAGATCCGCGCCGTGTTCAATGGGCCGCAACAAGTACGGCGTCGCGACGGTGTTGTCCACGACAAGCGGAATACCGTGTCGATGCGCCACATCGGCGATGGCCCGCAGATCAAGAAGACTTGCGGACGGATTGCTGATGCTCTCGATGAAGATGGTCTTCGTATCCGGCCTTATTTCCTTGTCCAGTTTTTCCGGGTCATGAATATGTTCCGCGTAGTCGATATGCACGCCGAATTTCGGATACAGCTTTTTAAAACTGTCGATGCTGCCACCGTAGAGATACGGCGACGAGAGGATGCGGCCGCCGTCCTCAGCGAGGTTCAACAGGGTGTAAGAGATCGCCGCCATGCCGGAGCCGAGCGCGATCGCGCCCGCCGCACCGTCGAGTTCGGCCATGCGCTGTTCGAAGACGGCGACCGTCGGGTTGCCGACACGAGTGTAAAGATTGCCGGCGACTTCGAACGCGAACAATTTCTGTGCGTACTCCACGTCCTTGAAATCATAGGCCGTCGTCTGGTAGATGGGCGGCGAAATGGCGTAGTTGTGCTCCGCCGGGTCGTAGCCTGCGCGCACCTTGCGCGTATCAAAACCCAAAGATCGTTCTGTCATGTGAATCCCTCCTTTACCGATAGGTAGCCAGCGATGTATTGTATATATCTTCGATCACCCGCAGTCCTCCCGAATAGCCCGCGTAATGTGACGTCAGTACGAGTCGATAGGGCGAGGGCGCCGAGGCGGAAAGAAAATCGTACTCCTTCTCTTCCGCAAGTTCTCTGTCCCAACCGCTTCCGATAATGATTCCCCTTCCGTTGTGGTGAAGGGAGCGCACGACATCCTGCGCCTTGCCCGCGTCCGGCTCGAAAAACAGGGGTATATTCTTTTTGTCGGATGTTTTCGCGAGTTCCCGTCTGATCCCGTCGTGATACCTCTCGGGAATGCCGTCGACCACAAATTGCTCCTTGGGCACGATGCCCGTTTCGTGCAACAGAAATTTCGAAAGCCCGAGTACGTATCCCGCGTCGTGGAAGATATGCGCGTGGTTTGGCAGACCGTAGCGAAACTCAAGCAAAAATGTCGCGAGATTGTCTATCTCCTCATAGTAAGCTTCCGTTTCGCGCCGGATGAAACGTTCGGCCGCAATGCGATCAATCTCGGCGCCTTGCTTCTCGGCAAAGGCGAGTACCGTCCGCAGGAATCGCTCGGTTTCGTTCGCCCCGATCGGGATGTGCGGGAAATGCACGAACGGCTGTCCGTATTTCTCCTCCAGATGTTCCGCTATCGGCTCGCCGTACCACGGCGATACGAGCGCCGTGAAATTGGCGCGGGGTATCCTCTTCCATTCTTCCACCCCGTCGGATTTGGGTCCGAACAGGACTTTCGCGTCGAGTCCTATTCCGTGCAAGAGCCGTTTGTACTCGGCGAGATTCCCTTTCCAGAACGGGTCCTGGTACGGAATGGACGAGAGGAGGATGATGGCGTTTTTGTCGGAGCGATAGGGCTGCTCTTCTTCAAACAAAGCGACATACTGGTCGATGATCGCGTTCACGACGAGGCTGTGCGCCTCAAAATTATTGCATTTGAAGCCCGGAGTTTCCACCGCCACGATATTTTTCCCCTCGGCGCGGAACTCATCTACGAGCGATTCGATGTCGTCTCCGACGATGCCGGCGGTACAACCCGACAGGATGACCTGAATGTCCGTATCGAGGACTTTATAGGTGTTTTTCACGATTTGCCGCAGCCGATCGATACCGCCGAAGATGACCTCACTCTCCGAAAAATTCGTACACGGCGAAGTGTTGCCGCCGGCGTACCCCGTCGAGCGTTCAAAGAATCCCATTATCATGTTCCCGCAACCCGGCCCCGCGTGGAGGATGGGCACGGCTTTCGGAATGGCCACGACGCTCTGTAGAGCGCCGATCGCGCAGGTGTAGCGCTCCTGTTCTATGAGGCCTGCCATATCTCTGCCCCTTCCATAAAGGTGAATGGTTCTTGCGCGAGCCACCATTTCGTGTAGGGGTTGATCGCGTGCTTTTCGAGATTTTTCACGAACTCGTCGTTCTCTATCGTTTCGATGATGCGTTCGCCGTAGCGTACGATGCCTTCGTAGCCCATGCCGAAATGCTCGTCGCCTATGAGCAACGACGGGATGCCGAGCTTCGCGCCCCATAGAGTCATGCCGCCGTGACGTGCGAGCATGAAGTCGGGTCTGATGCGCGAAAGCTGATTCACCAGTTCGAATTCCTGCTTGTTGCAGACGTTGATATTGGGGACATCGCCGTAGTCGCGCACGCGTTGGGCGAGCGCGTCGGAGTCCTCCGAGCCGTTGTCGTACAGAGGATCATGATGAAATACAGCCGCGCCCTTAGCCGCAACACCGAGTTCCGCAAGCACGGCCAGCAACGCGTGGCCGTGTCCGGCTCCGGCGGTGACATAGGCGGTCCTGCCGGTAAGTTTTTCGCGCAGCGCCTCAATCTGAGGAATGTACTCCTTCTTCTTTTGCGCGATGAGCGTTTCCGCGACATCCGGTTTTCCGAGCATCTTGCCAAGTGCGCGAAACCAGCGGTCAGTTTGAGGGATTCCGTAGGGCGACGCCGTCTTTATCTCGGGTACTCCGAATTCCTGTTCAAGCGCGGCCGCCAGATACGAACCGAGCGTCGGGCACGCCTGTATTGTAGCGGCCGCTTCCGACGAGTACGCCAGACTGTCCACCGTCGCGTACGGCGTGATAAAATTCGGCTTTGCTCCGAAGGGTTCGAGCCATTCGGTGAAGATGTCGCTTCCCCAAAAGTTGATGACGTTTACCACGTCTGTTCGGCGCTCGCGCGGTTGCTTGATGATCTTGCGCGCGATGGCGTGATAGCCCGCGTCGAATCCGGTCGTCCAGACTTTGGACTTGAACCCCTCGCAGAAGATCGGCACGACAGGAATGCCGAGTTCCGCCTCGGCCTCCTCCGTGACGCTTTCAACGTCGTCTCCGATGATACCGACCGCGCACGTCGTAAGCACGAATATCGCGTTCGGCGTCGCGCGCTCGTTGACCTCCCTGATCGCGGAGGCCAGTTTTTGATCCGAGCCATAGACCGTGTCACCTTCATCCAGGTTGGTGGAATATATCTTGCGCTGGGTCGGTCGGTCGAGGTTGCGCAACGGCGCGTTGACGCGATAGGTGAACGCGAATTCATGCAGACATGATGAGCAGCCGACAGGACCGTGGCTGATGACGGCCGCGTCGCGAATCAGCGTGACCATGCAGGCGGCGTTTCCCGTCGAGCAACCCAGGCATTGGCTGAACGAACGGTTCTTGTCCCTCAGACCACACCGTGAAGCTGAAACAAGTTCCTGCGCGCTGCCCTGAAACCCGGTGATGGATCCGAGCCTGAGTTCCCTGACCTGCACCTCGGAAAGACTCAAATCGACCTTTGACATACTTCCTCCCACCTCATCGCTGCTTGATGATCTCTCTGTTGACGACCTCTCAACCGAATAAAAAACCGGAAATACCCGTCAGCGCTTTTGCGCTTCCACATATCTCCGGTTTTCCGGTCAATACAATCACATATTATTTATATATATTTTATATGTTATATCATGCTGGGTTTATTATGTCAAGAGAAAATAGAAAAAATACCGACAAAAACACGACCGGTCGCACTTACCTCGCCAACTGACCGAACACCGACAAAAACATCGCCCTGCAAAAAGCAAGAAACGTTTCGACGCTTGGCGCGACGGTGGTCGCTTCGGTCATATCGCGTTTTCCTGCGGGAATTTCTCCAGGGTGTGCGTCTCCATCCTTATGTCCTTCACCATGTCTGATTCCGTCTGGAGCAGCTGCCATATCTTGTGCCTGTATCCGGAGAATTCCGGGGAGGTTCGCAAGGAAGCCGCCCTCGGCCTTTCGAGTCCGATGGGAATAACACTCTTGATCCGCCCCGGCCCGGCCGTCATCACGGCTACGCGATCCGATAGGAATATGGCCTCATCTATGCTGTGCGTCACGAATACGATGGTCTTCTTCGTCTCCGACCATATCCTCAACATCTCTTCATGCAGGACATTGCGGGTTTGCTCGTCCACCGCGGCGAAAGGCTCATCCAGCAGAAGCACATCCGGATCGTAGGCCAGGGCGCGCGCGATGGCGATGCGCTGTTTCATGCCCCCGGACAGCTCATAGGGGTATCTCCCCTCATAGCCGCCAAGTCCCACCATCTCAATGCAGTTTTCCGCGATGAAACGCCGCGTTTTTTCGGTATCCCTTTCATCTCGAGGCCGAATTCGACGTTTCGTATAATCGTGCGCCAGGGGAACAGCGCGTAGCCCTGCATGACGATACCCCGGTCAAGCGCCGGTCCGACGACGTCCTTCCCTCCTATCACGACATCACCTGAGGATCGCCTGATCAAGCCCGCCAAAATGTACAGAAAGGTCGATTTACCGCAGCCGCTGGAGCCGACGAGCGAGAGGAATTCTCCCTTCCTGACGTCTATGTTCACGCCTTCCAGCGCGGGCTGCGATCTGGACGCCTTTTTCCTTCCTCTTTTTATAACGTAGTTGAGGTAGAGGTCCCGCACATATATCTCGCTGTCCCTCGCTTCCGCTCTTTCTCCCCCGATCCCATCCACCGTGGTCCTCATAGTTCACCTCCAAATGGCGTGTTTCCGCCGCCTATATAGCGTAGTCCTCGAGTTCGTCAAGCAGCCCGAACTCAAGCAATATTTCTTCCAGACGGTCCGGCGTCATGGGTTTCGGTATCACGAACTTCTTGTTCTGCTCGATATTCTTCGCCAGGGTGCGATATTCTGCCGCCTGCTCCGCATCCGGCTTGTACTCTATAACCGTCTTTCTCTTGATCTCCGCGTGCTGTACGATGTTGTCCCTCGGGATGAAATGAATGAGATGGGTACCGAGTTCTTTGGCGAAGGCGCGCAGCAGTTCCGGTTCTCTGTCCACGTTGCGGCTGTTGCATATGACGCCTCCCAGCCGAACGCCTCCCTGTTTCGCGTAACGCTGTATGCCCTTGGCTATATTGTTCGCCGCGTAGAGCGACATCATTTCCCCACTCGCGACAATGTAAATCTCCTTGGCCTTGCCCTCGCGGATCGGCATCGCAAACCCGCCGCACACCACATCGCCGAGCACGTCGTAAAAGACATAGTCAAGGTCCTTTGTATAAGCGCCGAGCCGTTCTAGCAGGCCGATGGACGTTATGATACCGCGCCCCGCGCAGCCGGCGCCCGGTTCAGGGCCTCCCGACTCGACGCAGCGAACCTTTCGGTAACCTCTCTTCATGATGTTCGAGAGATCGATATCCTCCCCCTCGTCACGAAGCGTGTCGAGAACCGTGCGCTGCGCGAGTCCTCCCAGAATCAAGCGGGTGGAATCCGCTTTCGGATCGCAGCCGACCACAAGAACCTTTTTCCCGTTCTCGGCCAGAGCCGCGGTGAGGTTTTGGGTGGTAGTCGATTTGCCTATCCCGCCTTTCCCGTAGATCGCTATCTGTCTCAATTCTTTTGCCATACTTCCTCCTTATTGGTAACCGCTCAAACGTCACGCCAGCTTTGTTACTACATCAAAAAACGTTCACGGTGGGTTTGTAGATATGCTCTATCAGCGACAGCGCTCCGCGGTAGCCTATGTAGCTGCGGTTGATGATGATTTCCTCCATCGCCGGGGTGCCCACCTCGAGGAAGATAGCGCCGAGTTCACGCGCGATATTCCTCTCCCATGACGTGCCGAGTATCAGGGGCGCGCCTTCACCGAAGTCGGCGTTCTTGATGGACTGTTCCACCAGGTAGCCGTCCTCGATGAATTCGACCTTGGACGAAACGCCCTCCGAAAGGTTTTCATATAATCCGTCGATAGCGCCGCGGAAGGCTTCCGGCGGCTTGTCGGTGATGATATGTTTGACCGGTATGAGGCCGATCTGATCGGCGAGGAAGACCGAGAGGGCGATATTGTACGCGCTGTCCGAAACGACGGCGAAGCGCGAGGGCAGTCCGAACCAATACTCGGAGAAGAAGTCCGCGAAATGCTCGAGGAAGTAGTAATACTGCTTCGCCTCTTTCGCGATGAATATCTCGGCCTTCCCTTTGTCCGCGCCAGCGAAGCTCACGACCTCGCGCAGAAAGGCGCTCGTCGCTTCCTCCCCTATCGGGATGGTGGGAAAGTGTATCCACGGCTGCTTGTATTTCAGTTCAAGATGCTTGACTATATCGACGCCGACCCACGGCGACAGGAGGATGTTGAATTCGGCCTTGGGAATATTCATCCAGTCGCTCACACCCTCCGAATCGACGCCGAACAGGACGTTGACCGAAAAGCCCACGCCTTCCAATATGCGTTTCAGCTCCATCAGGTCGCCGCGCCAGTTCGTGTTGAAGTACGGCGTCACCGTCCAGAGGTTGACGAGGCGCTTCCTCTTTCTCCCGTTGTAAGAACCGACGAATTGATCGACTATCGCCTTGACGACGAGTTCATGACCCGTGAGATTCGTCCCTTTGAATCCGGGCGCGTCCACGTAGACCAGCGGAAGCCCCGCGTCCTGATACGGACTGGTCACCGATTCGACATCGTCTCCCACGAGCGCGCTGGAGCACCCGGATATCACGACGTAGATATCGCCATCCATGATCTTCAGCGACGCGTCTATGAGACTGTCCAGCTTCTGCGCGCCACCGAAGACGACCTCGTTCTCGCCGATGTTCGTGCTCGGGATGGCGCCTCCCCCCATATAGCCCACGCCCTGATTGCCGTTGTCGCTGCACAGTATGAAATACTGCTTGTCAATGCAGCCCGGACCGCAATGGACTACGGGCACTCCCCTCTCTATCGCCGCCACCGTGTACGCCCCGCCTATGGTGCAGCCGTATCGGGGATGTACGATGGAATTCGTCTGCGAGGGACACGCCGCCTTCGTTCTCGAGGCGCCTGCAGACCTCGCTGTCCTCGCCGCCGCGCGTTTTGAAACCGCCGTCTTCGTTCCCGCGGCGCCCGCGGACTTCGCCGCTCCCGCCGCCGCGCGTTTTGAAACCGCCGCCATCTACCTTCCTCCAATACATTGAAAAGCGTACTGACTATAATTCCGATGATCGCGATCAACAAAACCGTGCTGTAAAGGTTCGCCAGATTGTACTGGTGTTTGGCGTTGGCGATGAACCAGCCGAGGCCAGCCGAAGCGCTCAACATCTCCACGGAGATCACGAAGATGAAGGCGATGTTCGCGCCGAATTTGACACCGCTGAAAATTTCGGGCGCCGCCGCGGGAAAATACACGGCGAACAGCAGGGAGAGCTTTCCCGCACCCATGCTCTTGGCGGACTGAATATAGAGGGGATCGACATTTTCGATGCCGGCAATCGTGTGGAACACCACTATCCAGACGACGACCCAGAAGATGATGAACACCTTGCTCTCATCACCTATCCCCGCGAACAGCATTATCACAGGGAAGAGCGCGAGGGGATTCAACTTCTCCAGGAAATGAAAGATGGGGAGCACGGCCGGCTTCAATGGCCTCAGG
>JAISZM010000151.1 GCA_031269205.1 Eubacteriales Family XIII. Incertae Sedis bacterium
ACACGAACTGTTCTGGGCGAACACGGGAAAGGTAGGGACCATGCTCGAGCGCAAATACGGGAGCGACGACAAGCTGATCCTATCCCGCGTCATCGAGAGGCGCATCGACGCGGCGACCACGATCATGGAGCGGTACTACGGGGAGACGACCGGACGGGTGTTCGACGAGGAATACGACCGTCTCATTAAACGCGGTTTCGCTCTCGAAAGGAGAAAGCTCGACGAGTACCTCACGGCCGGTCGCGTCAAAGAGGATGAGGCCGACGAGATACGTATTCAGATAAACACTCTCGAGACCTACGCGATCCGCGACGTGCAGTCCGACATCAGGCGCCACATCGCGAGCGCCCGACTCAGGCCGCGCGGATAGCGCTGAACAGCGGGCTATTACCATTGATTGAAGCCTATCGTGGCATGTTCGCTCGCAAGGCGCGTATCTCGTCCTTCTGTTCCGGGGTGAAACGGTAGGATTCGAGCATCTTCTGATAGGACTTCCGGCGCGTCCACGGATCAAGGCCCTCCCGCGCCAACTCGCGCAAGGTCTTGCCGTAATGGTTCACGGCCGCCGTGGCGTAGAGCCAGGCGAGCGCCATCTTCACATAGTAAGCGTCGTGGTTTACCTTCCGTAGCTCCGCAAAGGCCTCGTCCACCGACTCGTCGTCCAGATAGTTCGACATGAGGATTATGACGCCGTAGCGCACCGTGAATTCCGCGCGCGAGGCGAGACAGCGCCCGGCGAACGCCATCCACAGCCCCCTGTCGAAGCGCTTCATCCTCTCGGCGAAGAGATCGACGAGCGCCCAGGAGTCGGCGTATTTCAGGTATTCGCGCGCGAGTCCGATGCGATCCTCATCCGTCAGCTCCGCGTAATTGATGAGCAGTCCGGCGAACAAAACCTGCTCGTACACGTCCTTGTCGGCCGCTCTCAAGAATTTCATTATGGTCTTCGCGTCCACGCGCGCACCGGCGCGCCAAGACGCCTTACCCGTCGCTACGGACTTGGCAAGCCGGCGCATAGCGGGCATACGCACACCGAGTACCTCTTTGTCCGTGTTGGCTATCCGCTTGTTGAACTCAGCGTATTCTCCGTTGACCTCGGCAAGTTTGCACAGTTCTTTATCGACATCCTTCACCATATCCATCGCGATCATCTCTCCTTCTCATCACATCATCACAGGTTATATTATCATATTCAGAGGCTGTATATATCGTCACTATTCAGTCGCCGCGCCATTTTTGTCCATCTCGGAACCTGATGACGATTGTGGCTTCCTCACGTACCCTAAAGTACGCTCCGGTGAGCCAAAATCGCCCTCAGAACCCGATCTGAACAAAACTAGCGCGGCAACTGAATAGTTTCGATTTAACCACTGAACAGTCACTATATATCCACCATTAATGTCCTCGAGAAAATTGGGATGCGTTAATTCGCGGATTTTTATGTTATGATATCAACTATGGTAACGTGATAGATTATCGGAGGGAATCATGTTTCACAACTTGAATTTGAAGGCTAAAATATTTTTTTCAGTCACTTTGGTCGTCATCGTGACTTTTTTGGCGGTCACGTGGATCGTTTCGGGCAAAAGCGTCGAACTGGCAAAAGACGACGCGTTCGACCTGGCGGAAGAGATGGCGGATAAATATAAAAATGAGATCAAGGCGGAATTGCAAGGCGCTCGCGTGACGGCGGAGACTCTCGCGACGGTGTTTTCAACATTGAAGGACCACGATCTCACCGACCGGAAGATGATGAACGACCTGTTAAAGAACGCGCTCGCGCAGAAGGAGTACATCACCGCGTTCTGTATCGCCTACGACCCGAACGCGCTCGATGGAAAGGACGCGCAGTACGCAAGCGGCTACGAGGAATATGACGAGACAGGGAGATTCGCGCCTTACTGGAACAAGCTCGGCGACAGCATCGCGGTTGAGCCTCTGTACGATATTGACATAGCCGATTGGTATATCGTCCCGAAAGAGACCAAACAAGAATATATTACGGATCCTTACCCTTATCAAGTCCAGGGAAATTCCGTCATGTTGGCCAGCCTGATCTTTCCGATCATTCACGACGATGAATTCATCGGTATCATCTCCTCAGACATCGTCCTCGATAAGCTGCAGGAGATGGTGTCGCGCGTGAATGAGCGCGGGAGCGGCGGATTCACGGAGATATTCTCAAACTCCGGTGTCGTCGTGGCGCATCCCGACAAGCAGTATCTCGGAAAGGATTTGCTGGAAGTCCTGCCTGAAACAGACGCCGACGGCTCGCAATATGCCGAGGAAGCGAAGGAGGCGATTCAAAAAGGGGAATTGTATATCTCGAGCGGCGAGGATTTTTATACGGTCTATATGCCGATCAGGTTCAGCGAGGCGACAAGCCCCTGGTCGGTTGCGGTCAACATTCCCATGGCGGAAGTGCTTGGCGCAGCGGACGACGTTCGGAATTACGTTCTTATGGTATCCCTCATCGCGATACTGTTGATCGCGTTCCTTATCTATCTGATCGCAAGGAATGTCACAAAGCCGATCCTGGTACTGGCGAATACCGCCAAGTCTATCGGCGAGGGGAACTTTGACATCGAGGTGCCGGCTGTCCGCAGCCACGACGAACTCGGCGTTTTGTCGGGCGCATTCAAGGTCATGGCGGAAAAAATCGATGATCTGGTCAAGAAATTGCAAAACTACGCTCAGGAGTTGGAAGAAAAAAATGATAATTTGAATAATCTGAACGAGATGCTCGTCGTCGCGAAGGAGCAGGCGGAAGCGTCAAGCCGAGCCAAAGGCGACTTCCTTTCCAACATGAGTCACGAGATGCGTACACCGTTGAACGCCATCATCGGCATGACGTCCATCGGCAAAGCCGCGTCCGATACGGATCGGAAAAATTACGCCTTCGGAAAAATCGAGGACGCTTCCACCCACCTGCTCGGCGTCGTGAACGATGTGTTGGATATCTCGAAGATCGAGGCGAACAAAATGGAACTCTCGGTCATGGACTTCAATTTTGAAAAGATGATCCAAAAAGCCTTCAACGTCATCCATTTCCGCATGGAAGAAAAAAACCAGCATTTTCGCGTATCTATCGACAAGGATATCCCCAAGGTATTGTCGGGAGACGACCAACGACTGACCCAAGTCGTCTCAAACCTGCTCTCCAACGCCGTAAAGTTCACGCCTGAAGACGGATCCATCAGCTTGGGCGTCTTTCTGGAGGAGGAAGAGGACGACGTTTGCGTCATCCGGTTTGAAGTGAGCGATACGGGAATCGGCGTCAGCGAGGAACAGCAGAAGCTCCTGTTCCATTCCTTCCAGCAAGCGGACAACAGCACGTCACGCCAATTTGGAGGAACGGGACTCGGTCTTGCGATAACGAAAAAAATCGTTGAGATGATGGGCGGGCATATCCGAATCGAGTCGGAACTCGGCGAAGGTTCGACTTTCATTTTCACCGTTCGTCTCGCGCGCGGCAATACTGATCATACCCGCCTGTTGAGTCCCGAAGTAAGCTGGAAAAACATTCGCGTACTGACCGTGGACGACAGCCCTGAAACCTTGGAATATTTCCAGGAAATCGCCCAGGGCTTCGGCGTAACCTGCGACGTCGCCTCCGGCGGTGAAGAAGTCGTCGCGCTGTTGGACAAAGACATCAACTATGATGTCTATTTTGTCGATTGGAAGATGCCCGGCATGAACGGCATTGAACTTTCGAGGATCATCAAGGAACGGAGAAAAGGAAATTCGGTCGTCATAATGATATCTTCGACGGAATGGAACGTTATCGCGGATGAGGCGAAGGCGGCGGGCGTCGATCGATTCTTGCCGAAGCCTCTGTTTGCTTCCGATATCGCCGACAGCATCAACGAGTGCCTCGGCATTGGCCAGGTGCTCAAAGAGGACACGACGGTCGATGAAGACGATAAATTCGCTGGACGCTGTGTGCTGTTGGCGGAAGACGTGGAGATCAACAGGGAGATCGTGACGGCCTTGTTGGAACCGCTGGAGTTGGAAATCGTCTATGCGGAGAACGGATCAGAGGCGCTGAAAAAGTTCCAAGAGGAACCCGGGCGCTTCGATATGATCTTCATGGATGTTCAGATGCCCGGCATGGACGGGATGGAGGCGACCCGCCGTATCAGGGCGCTGGATCTGCCGGAAGCGAAGACCATTCCCATTATCGCAATGACCGCCAATGTCTTCCGCGAGGACGTCGAGAACTGCATAAACTCCGGCATGAACGATCACCTGGGCAAGCCTTTGGACTTTGAGGCGATCCTCGCCAAACTGCACCTGTATCTATGAAGAGGCGATCGACCCGCCGGGTGAACCCAGTGTATCGCTTACCTCCGCGATGAGTCTCGGTACTATATCGCTATCGGCAAAAGTGGCTATCTTGACGCCTTCTTTGAACAGGACGGCGACGCCGTTCCCGCAGGCTACACCGATGTCGGCGCGCGAGGCCTCGCCGGGGCCGTTTACGGCGCAGCCCATGACGGCTACGGTGAAGGACTCCTGCCCAGGACGATACTCGCGCGCTTTGTCGCGACGATAAAGCTCCGCGCATTCGGCGAACGATTCCCTCCGCTCGGCGACGACTCTCTCCGTTTCTATTTCGGATACGGCTTCCCACACCGCCTCGGCTATGCGCGGCAGATCGATTTTGCAGCGACCGCAGGTCGGGCAGGAGATCACGTCTATAGCACCGGGGAGCAGACCCACGGACGCGAGGATGTCGCGCGCGGAGTAGATCTCTCGCAGGGGGTCGCCCGTCAGCGACACGCGAATCGTATCGCCTATCCCATCCTCCAGCAGAGCGCCTATGCCGACAGCGGATTTGACGAGGGCTCGGTCGCCGACGCCCGCCTCGGTCACTCCGAGGTGCAGGGGGAAATCCGTACGCTCTGAGAGTAGGTGCAGGGTCTCGCCGCAAACGCGGACATCTGAGGATTTGACGGACACGACGATATCCTCGAAGCCCCCGGACGCCACCCTGTCGATATTCCGCAGCGCGCTCTCGGCCAGGGCTTCCGCCGTGGGACCTCCGTATTCTGCGGCTATATCCTTTTCGATCGAGCCGCCGTTCACGCCCACGCGTATGGGTACGCCCGCAGCCCTCGCGCGCTCCACTACGGCGCGCAGCCTGTCATCGCCTCCTATGTTGCCGGGGTTGATCCTTATCTTGTCCGCACCGTTTTCTATCGCGGCTATCGCGAGGCGGTGGTCGAAATGGATGTCCGCCACGAGAGGTACGCGCACGCCGCGCGCGGCAAGCTCCGCCCGTATGCCTTTGAGAGCGACGGCGGCGGACTCGTCGGGTACGGCGCAGCGAACGATGTCGCAGCCCGCCGCCGCGAGCGCGGCTACCTGGCTCGCGGTCGCTTTGACGTCGCGCGTGTCCGTATTCGTCATGGACTGTATGGAAACCGGCGCTCCTCCGCCAACGGGGATGCCGCCGCACATGACCGTCCGCGTCGGCCTTCGTCCGGGAAGCGTGTAGTAGCGCCCGATCCGCCCCTCCGTTCCCGACACCTCCGGCACGCCTTCGCGGTCTGCCCCACCCTGCCCGACTGCATTCATTTTATTATAAACCTATCCACGTCGATGAACGTGATATAGCCCATGAGGGCGAAGAGCGCGATGATGCCGATGGTGTGAATGCGCGCTTCGAGCGCGTCGCTGACGCGGCGGCCCGTGAACAGCCTGATGACGAGGAAGAGTATGCGCCCGCCGTCGAGCGCGGGCAGGGGCAGGAGGTTGACGATACCGAGGTTCAGGCTGATGAGCGCGGCCAGCTCCATGACGTACCCGCCGCCCACCTTCGCCGTGTCGCCAACGGCCTTCACGATGCCGACGGGTCCCGTGAGCTGGTCTATGCCGACCTTGCCTGTGAACAGGTCGCCTAGAACCTTATACATCATCTTCGCCATGTTCCACGTGGCGTCGGCGCCGAGCGCGAAGGAACGAAAGAAGTAGCCCGGGCTATGCGATAGGGAGGGGGTGATGCCGACGCGGTATACACCGTCGTCGTCCTCGTACATATCCGCGAGTATCGTCTGCTCCTGGCCGTCCGCGTGGCGGACGCGCAGGGAGACGCGCGGAGGGAGTGTGTTGCTATCAGACTGTTGGGCCTCTGCGAGCTTTTCGCTGAGTTCCGCCCATGATGATACGGCTTCGCCATTTACCGCCAACACTTCGTCGCCAACCTTCAGTCCGGTCGCGGCCGCGGGGCTGTCCTCCGTGAGCGCGCCGACGCTCGTCTGCGGCTCCCCGTTCGCGAAGATGAGTACGGACAACATGAGTATCGCGAGCAGGATGTTCATGCCCGACCCCGCAACGAGCACGAGCGCGCGCGCGGGCGCCGGACGGTTGTTGAAGGCCTTCGGGTCGTCCGACTCCTCGTCCTCGCCCTCCATCGCGCAGAATCCGCCTATCGGGAAGGGCCTGACAGAGTAACGCGTCTCGCCGCGCGTAACGGACAAGAGCCGCGGGCCCATGCCGATGGCGAACTCCTTGACCCTGATGCCGACGGCCTTCGCCGTTATCAGGTGCCCGAACTCGTGTACGAATATGAGCAGGGCGAATATCAGTATCGCGTAAACGATGAACAAAAGCTACCTCCTCGGGGCCGACACGGTGAACCCCAGTCTCTCATTCGCGGCCGCACGCGCCCAGCTGTCCGCCTCAAATATGTCCTCCACGCCGCGAATCAGCTCCGGCGTGTGCGCGTCGATGACGTACTCAAGCGTGCCGATGATGTCCACGAACTGTATCTT
>JAISZM010000154.1 GCA_031269205.1 Eubacteriales Family XIII. Incertae Sedis bacterium
TCAGTTGCCGCGCTAGTTTTGTTCAGATCGGGTTCTGAGGGCGATAGCTGCGAGGCGTAGCCGAGTCTAATACAAAGCGGTGGCTCACCGGAGCGTACTTTAGGGTACGTGAGGAAGCCAGAATCGTCATCAGGTTCCGAGATGGACAAAAATGGCGTGGCGACTGAATAGTGACCACGATTATTTTCTGACGGATTTATTTGTCACTGAAATACTTCTATTATATAATTAATTCCGCTTGTTGCTTATCTGGCTTTTGTTTGTTTTTGTAATGGGAAGGTAGGGTACGGTACGGATGGAAAACAGCAACGTGACGAAAAATGTTTCCGAGGGCGTCGGTACGGCGTCGGGCGACCAGACTGCGCTCAGCATCGCTCAGCGCATCGATCGGTTGCCTATGACGCGCAGGATGTGGAAGATATTGCTCGTGGTCGGCGTCGGCTGGATGTTCGACGCGATGGATCAGGGCATGGTGAGCGGCGTCATCGCTTCCATCGGAACCGACTGGGAACTCACGACAGGACAGCTCGGCCTGCTCGGCAGCGCCGGCACCCTCGGCATGATCGCCGGAGCCGCGCTCTCGGGCATGGCGGCCGACCGTTTTGGCAGACGTACGGTCATCATGTGGACGCTTTTGATTTTCAGCATAGGGAGCATGTTGTCGGGTCTGGCGGTAAATTACTCTATGCTCATCGTCTTTCGTTTCGTTACTGGCTTCGGACTCGGAGGGGAACTCCCCGTCGCGTCCACGCTTGTGAGCGAATATTCGCCGGTAAAACACCGGGGACGGAATGTGGTCATTCTCGAGAGCTTTTGGGCGTGGGGCTGGATCGCGGCTTCACTGGTGGCCTACCTCGCGATTCCCGTGTTCGGATGGAGAGCGGCGTTCTTCATCGGCGCCGTTCCCGCCATCTTCGCGGCGGTCATCAGGTTTGCGACGCCCGAGTCGCCGCGCTACCTCCTGCAGCGCGGACGGCTTACGGAGGCGGACACCCTTGTCAGGAACCTCGAGGAGGAAGCGGGGATAACCTACGAAGGCGAGACGCTGTGCGACACCGAGGGCACAAAGCCGAGTATGCTGCGCTCCATCGGCAGCCTGTGGTCGAAGGAACATCTGCGGGCGACCGTCGTCCTCTGGGTGATATGGTTCGGCATCAATTTGGGTTACTACGGGTTCGTGCTATGGACGCCGAGTTTTCTCGTTGCGCAGGGTCTTGACCTCGTCAAGAGTTTTCAGTTCACGCTCATCATGTGCTTCGCGCAGTTGCCAGGCTACCTGGCGGCGGCGCTGCTCATCGAGAAGATCGGACGCAAGCCCGTACTCACCATATTCATGGCGGGTACGGCTCTCGCGGCCTGGCTGTTCGGCCACGCCGGAACACCGGAGCAATCGCTCGCGGCGGGCTGCCTCTTGTACTTCTTCGCGCTCGGCGCGTGGGGCTGCGTCTATTCCTATACGCCGGAACTGTATCCGACAAAGGTGCGCGGCGTCGGCACGGGTTGGGCGGCGGCGTTCGGTCGCATAGGGGCCTTTCTCGCGCCGCTCATCGTCCCAGCCCTCTACGCGCTCTTCGGTGAGGAACAGGGCTTCGTGGCGGTATTCGTCGTGCTGACGGCGACCTTCCTCGCGGTGGCATTGGTGGTTCTCATTTTCGGCGTCGAAACAAAAGGAAAATCGCTGGTTTAAATTCGGACATTGTGGGTATATAACAAAGTGAGTCGGAATCAATAAGTGCTATTTGGCCCTGGCGGATCCTCCGAAACCTCCGGCCTCGCTAACTTAACCGCTTCCCGCGAGAGAGGGTTTATCGCGCTTCATGCTTCGATTTGTGGTACACTTATATGGTGGAAATAGAACTCAAGTACAAGATCAGGAGCAGAGAGCTGATTGAGAAGATAGAGCGCGATAAATTTCTCACCTCTCTGGCGGAGAAGGATTCGGCCGCCGTTATCACCATGAAAGCGGCATATTTCGACACAGAGGATCGTATACTCATGGAGAATGACATCGCCTTTCGCATACGCAAGGAGGGCGATCGCATCGTGGGTACGCTGAAATGGCGTGATCGTGATACGGGGGTGTCGGGTCTCTACGCGCGCGAGGAGATCAGCGTTCCCGTCGCGGACGCTTCGTGTTTCTTGTCGCCGGATCCGTACATATTCAAAGACAGCAGGGAGGGGCAGGCGCTGCTTGAGGCCGTCTCGGGACAGCCGCTCGTCCTCATATTCGAGACCGTGTTCACGCGCAAGCGTTTTCGCATTGACTCCTCGGGGACGATTTGCGAGGTGTCGTTCGATACTGGTGAGATCATCGCGAACGACCGCCGCGCGCCTATACAGGAACTCGAGATAGAGCTGTTTTCAGGCAGCAGGGAAGAGCTGTTACGTATAGGCGATAAGGTGGCCAGCGCTTACGGGCTTGAACCGGAGCCGCTCAGCAAGTTTGCGAGGGGAAGAGCGCTTGCCGAACAATAGACAGGGTAATGAATTGATAATGTTCGCGCACGTGTCGGACGACGCGGGCGTCGTCCGCGCGGCTTCGCTTGTTTCGAATATATCCGACCCCGGGAGGGACGGGAAGGCAGGGTCGTTTGGAACATTCGCACCAGCGTCCGCTTCTGCCGAGAACTCCGAGGCGTGGACGGCTTTTCAGCGTGCCATGCTCGCGGGCTTCGGCCGGGAGCGGGTTCGGGCTACGTACTGGCAGAATCATCTGTGCGCTCTCGTCGCATCCTCGGACAACCCGTTCAGCCGCGCGGCAGAGAATGGCGCCTACGCGAAGCTCGAGGGTTTGTCCTCAGCGAGCGACATCATCTCGGCCGTCGGTTCCCTGACGGAATCCGACGCGGGGCTGTTTCGGCTGGCGGCTTTGGAACTCTCCCGCGTCAGGGAGATGTACGCGTGGGACTTCGGGTCGGGCGCGGACAACATCGCGGCGCTCATGGCCTCGCCGTATCCGGGGGAATCGCGCAGACAGCGTGTACACGAGGCGCTGACGGAGGAAGACGAACTCGTTTCAGCCGCCGCGCTCGCGACATATTATCGTTCATACGGGGCAGGCGAACTCGAAGCCTACGACAGCTATTACTGGAACGGCGGGTTCGTTGGCGTCGAGTCGTACGATCCGGTAAGACCCGACGATCTCATCGGCCTGGATCGGCAGATCGGGGCGCTCACGGAGAATATGGAATTCCTGCTGCGCGGTCTGCCGGCGGGCAATGTTCTGCTCTACGGCGACGCGGGCACGGGCAAATCCTCGTCCGTGAAGGCGGTTGCGCACACGTTCGCGGACCGGGGGTTGAAGCTCGTCGCGATACCGAAGGCGCGCATTGCGGAGCTGCCGGCTGTCATGGGCGCGGCGGCGGGGCGCGGACTCAAATTCATGCTGTTTATCGACGACCTCTCGTTCGAGGAGGACGAAAGTACGTACAAGTCGTTCAAATCCGTCATCGAGGGCGGCGTGAGTTCGCGGCCGGACAATGTGGTCATCTGCGTCACGTCGAATCGGCGCAACATTGTCAAGGAGGTCTGGAAGGACCGCGAGGATCAGGACGATATCCACATTAGGGACAACCTGCAGGAGAAGCGTTCACTCGCGGATCGGTTCGGGCTGACGATAGTCTACCTCGCGCCCGAGAAGGACGAGTACCTTACCATTGTCTACGAACTCGCGAAAAAAGCCGGGCTTGCAATGTCCGAAAACGAATTGCGGGCGGCGGCGCTCACCTGGGAGGTGCGCCACGGCGGCCGTTCGGGACGAACCGCGCGGCAGTTCATAGACTACTGTGTTTCGAGCAAGGCGCTCGCGTCAGAACATCATATGCTCCATGAATAGTTGATTGAAGCGCGCGTGCGTGGCGAGGTTGATCTCCTCTCCGACGGCGGCTATGCGAGCCGCGGCGCCGAAGCGCTCTCTATCCACAGCCGCGAGAGCGGCCCCCGCGAGACTGCTGTTGCCTATCGGTTCTACCCGGTTTCGTACGGACTCGGGCAGTAGCCCTGTGGTGAACGCGCTGTTCGGATCAAGGCGCTGGCCGAAACCACCTGCCAGATAGAGTTTGTCGGGGACGCAGTCGCCGAACTCCCCTATGAGCGTTTCTATGCCGGATCGTGTAGCGCTCTTGGCGAGTTGGAATTCGCGCACGTCCTTCTGTGTCAGCGCTATTCGTTCACCCCCGCTCGGACGGTCGTCGGCGACGATGACCGCGTTGTCCCCGACATACGGTGAATCGGCGTTCATCGCGCCCGTCGCGTCTACGATCCCTTCGTCGATAAAACAGGCCATGACGTCAAGCAGCCCGGAGCCGCAGACGCTGCGTGCGGGCGCGCCCCCTATGGTTTCGCATTTGAACGCGCCGTTTTCCATACGGACCTTTGATATGGCGCCCTCGACGCTGCCGCTGCCGCAGGATATGTTCCCGCCCTCGAAGGCGGGTCCGGCGGCCGTCGCCGTACAGAGGAATCTCTCTCCCAAATGGTATACAATCTCTCCGTTCGTACCCATGTCGACGAGGATGTACGATTCGCCGTCCCCGACCTTCAGGCTTTCGCGCTGCAACAGGCCCGCCGTGATGTCGCCTCCTACGTAGGCCGATATGAACGGCATGACGAAGACAGGCGCGTCTATGCGGTTCTCACGGCCCTTCACGGGGAAGATTTCACCATAGGAGTATTCGTCCTTGAACGCGAACGCGGGCTCAAAGGGAGCGAGGCCGAGCGAGCGGCAGGGGAGACCGAGGAGCAGGTAGCTCATGGTTGTGTTCCCCGCGACGACGACGCGTCGCACGGCGCCGGTCAAAACGTCGCTGTCTTTCAGCAGCTCGATAATCATTTTATCGACCTGCTCCGTGATGATGGCGGACAGCGGAAACGCGTCGTCCATCGACGCGTTTATGCGCGAGATGACGTCGGCGCCGTATGGGCGCTGCTCGTTAAGCGCGGCTGCCGTTCCGAGTTCGCGTCCCGACGCGAGGTCGATGAGTTTCGTCACGATAGTCGTCGTGCCTATGTCGACGGCGATGGACGTACCCGCGGTCGCCCCGCGGGGGGCTTCCGTGTTTGCCGGGTCAATATACTCAGCACCCGGCGGATTCGTTTCGGATGGAAGTTTCGTGTCCGTAAGGATGTCATAGTCGTCGTCGCTTCGCGGAATGGTCACGTTCATGTCGTCGCGCACCAAGAGTTCACACGCGAGTCCACGCTCGCCGTTCGCGACGACGACGCACTTGCCGCAGCTCCCGCGCCCGCCGCAGTCCGCCGCGATATCTATGCCGTTTGCCCTGATGATGTCGAGCAGGTTATCCCCGTCGTTCGCCTGAGCGGATATACCGAGTTCCGAAAATCTTACCGTCCAATCCATAACACTCTTGGTCTTGTCCCCGCGCGTGAGCTTCAACTTTCGCCGCAGCGTTGATAGTATTGCATCATTTTATCATATATTAAACGGCGTGGTATAGCTGAGTGGAAGTGTACGCGCGCGCGGCTCGACCCTGACGGCCGCTTTTTTGCGCCGCGCGGCGCGTTGATGATAGAATAGATAGAATCTCTGAAAACTATGTGCGCGCGGGTTTGCCGTGTGCGTGAGTTTTGAGATTCTCGTGAGAGCGTGCTATGATCTCTTATCGGCTTTTGTTACGGGGCGCGGCGCGGGTTTGAGATTTGTCATGAGAGCCGCCATGTTGCGGTGCGGAGGACAGGATATGGAATTTGAGGGCATATGGGTGGTGGATTTCGGTGGGCAGTACAATCAGCTCATCGCGAGGCGCGTGCGCGAGGCGCGGGTCTACGCTGAGATCGTCCCGTACGAGAAGGCTCTGGAGCGCGTGGCGGCGGCGCGCAAGCCGGGCGAGGGGCTGCCGGCGGGCATGATTTTTACGGGCGGCCCGAACAGCGTCTACGAAGACGGCGCGCCCGCGTTGCCCGCTTCGTTCTTCGAGATCGGCGTTCCCATGCTCGGCATCTGTTATGGCGCGCAGATCATGGCGCAGGCGCTCGGCGGCAAGGTGGCGAGTCCCGACTTCAAGGAGTACGGCAAGATCGCGCTCTATAGGAGCGGCGAGGCCGCTCAGGCCGGTGCTGATAAATCAGACGCTTCCGGCGACAGCAAAAACGCGTCTGCTGAAATTACTCCTCCGGCGGGAAAAGCCGCGAGCGAATTATTTTATGGAATAAAAGACGTCGGGCATTGCTGGATGAGCCACACGGACTATATCGCGGAGGTTCCGGAGGGCTTCGCGGCGACTTCGTTCACGGATAATTGCCCCACGGCCTCCATGGAGGACGCCGCGAGGAAGCTCTACGGCGTCCAGTTCCATCCCGAGGTCCATCACACGCCTTTCGGTCAGGCGCTGCTCGTGAATTTTCTGTACCGCGTGTGCGAGTGCAAAGGCGACTGGACGATGGCCAATTTCGCCAAATCCAAGGTCGAAGAGATCAGGTCGCGCGTGGGCGGCAGAAAGGTGCTCTGCGCGCTTTCTGGCGGGGTGGACTCGTCCGTCGCCGCCGTGCTGACGCATGAGGCCATCGGCGACAATCTCACCTGCGTGTTCGTCGATCACGGACTGCTGCGCAAGGGCGAGGCCGATCAGGTGATGGAGGTCTACGGCAAACAGTTCAATATGAGGATAATCCTCGTGGACGCCGCCGAGAGGTTTTTGTCCAAGCTGTCGGGCGTGGACGACCCTGAGCGGAAGCGCAAGATAATAGGTAATGAATTCATCGCGGTATTTGAGGAAGAAGCGGCTCGACTCATGGGAGAGGGCGCGGGCGGGAAATCCGCTGCTGCGGACGCCGTGGGCGCGGGCGGGGAATCCGCTGCTGCGGACGCCGTGGGCGCGGGCGGTATCAGCTTCCTTCTGCAGGGAACCATATACCCCGACGTGGTCGAGAGTGGCGGCGGGGGCGGTAGCGCCGCCGTAATAAAATCGCACCATAACGTAGGCGGTCTGCCCGCCGAAATGGGCTTGGAACTCTTGGAACCCCTGCGCCTGCTGTTCAAGGACGAGGTCAGAGCCGTAGGAGAGGAACTCGGCATCGCGCCCGCCCTGGTCTGGCGCCAACCCTTCCCCGGCCCCGGCCTGGCCATCCGCTGTCTCGGCGAAATTACGCCGGAAAAGCTCGAAATAATCCGCGAGTCCGACGCCGTCCTGCGCGAGGAGATCGACGCCTACAACGAAGCCCTGTTCGCCAAAACCGGCAAGCGCAACTACGGCGCCGCCTACGGAGATGGCGACAGCGAACGCGCCGTGTGGCAGTATTTCACCGTCTTGCCGAACATAAGAAGCGTAGGCGTCATGGGCGACTCCCGAACCTACGACTACGCCGTCGGCGTCCGCGCCGTAACGTCCGTAGACGGCATGACCGCAGACTGGGCACGCCTACCTTACGACGTCCTCGAAACCATAGCGAACCGCATAGTGAACGAAGTGGATGGCGTGAACCGGGTGCTGTATGACCTTACTAGCAAGCCGCCGGGGACTATTGAGTGGGAGTGATATACAAGACGCTGAATCCGTTGGAAACAGTAGGTTTTTAGGCGTTTTTGCCCTCGTCTGGCAACAGTTTGGCAACAGAAGAATACGGAAGATAGAAAAGACCTTACTGGCGAGGGATTGTCAGCGAGGTCTTTCTTTTTTGGTTGATGCGAGATTTGCCGCGCTCGGCGGCGTATAGTATTCGGGGTCGGCTCTCCATATTGGCAGTGCGTGGGTTGCGGTGTCGGCGCTCTGTATGGATGGTATGTGGGTTGCGGCGTCAGCGTTTTGCATGGAGGGTGCGCCACGTATAGCGTCAGTAAATCCGACGGGTGACGCATCCTGCCTGACACCAAGGTGTCCTTTGTTAGTTTTTCTGGAGTCATGGCCAACGCTTTTTATCCCTGTTGATTACGACGCTTCTCGGGTAGTTGTATCTCCAATCGTCATATTGCTCCTGCGTGATCTCGCCGATGCTCAGTTCCTCCGCCTTTTTGCACCAGTCTCTGAAAAAATCGGATATTGTAGCAGGAGAAGAATTAGTCCTGTCATATATGTCTACGGTCAGGCATTTTTCTCCGTCGATGTCTTTTATCCTGATACCATGCACGTCCTCCAAGGCGAACAATGTTTGGTACAGGCCGAGGTAGGTGTCTATGTCGGGAACGGTGAGCGCGCTTTCTTCTACCCCAAGCAGGGAAGCGATGGCCTCCACATATTTCCCCTTCGGCGTTCGCTTTCCTGTTTCGTATTGCGCGATTCGCACGTCGGCGGTGTTGGGCGAGAACCCGATCATGATTCCAAGCTGTTTCTGCGTCATCTTCCTGAGATTGCGCATACGCTTGATACGTTCACCGATTGCCATGTTTCAGCCCTCCGCATAATATGGATAAACAAATTTGTTTCAGTATACGTGGAAGCATGAAAAATGTCAAGAATAACAAAACAAAAAAGTTTAGTAAAACTATTGTCAAATGCTTGACATAGCAAATTTGTTTAGTATAATAAAGATGCTAAGCAATAATGCTTAGTGCACGGATGTGAGTAACAGTCTCGCACAAGAGAAGTTGCTCATGTTCAGACGAAGAGCAAACAAACCGTCATGGAGCGCAAAATGACAAACAGCATTTTTATCAAAGCGGACGAAATCGCGGAGGAACTGGGCGTATCGAAGCCTTACGCCTACAAACTCGTCAAGCGGATGAACGAGGAACTTCGGGAACGGGGTTTCGTCACCATTCCCGGACGGGTCAGCCGACAGTATTACCGGGAAAAGGTCTACGGTGTTCAGGTGAGTGAAAGTACGCCACAGGAAGATCAGGGGGTGATGTAAGTGTCGGTGTCCAAAAAACCGAACGGTACATGGCGTGTCATCTATCGTTACACGGATTGGCGTGGCGAGCGCAAGCAGACGAGCAAGCGAGGGTTCAAGGCCAAACGCGACGCGCTTGCGTGGGAGCGTGAGCAAATCCGCAAAACCGAGTCGGCGCTCGACATGACGTTCGCAAGTTTCGTGGAGATGTACGCCGCCGATATGAAGAGCCGTCTTAAACTCAATACATGGCTGACGAAAGAACACATCATCAAGACCAAGATACTGCCGTTCTTCGGAGATATGCGGATGGACGGAATCAGCGCGAAAGACATCATCCGATGGCAGAACGGAGTCATGGGTGGCAAGGGCAAGAACGGGAAACCGTATTCAGCGACATACATCAAGACCATGCACAATCAGGTCAGCGCGATCTTCAACCATGCGGTTCGGTACTACGACCTGAAAAGCAACCCCGCCGCCAAAGCCGGCAGCGTCGGCAAAAAGGAAGCCAAGGAAATGCTGTTCTGGACGAAGGACGAATACACGAAATTCTCGGACGCGATGATGGACAAGCCTATCTCGTACTATGCGTTTGAAATTTTGTACTGGTGCGGACTCCGGGTCGGTGAACTGCTCGCGCTCACGCCGTCGGATTTTGATCTTGACAAAAGTACGGTAAAAATCAGCAAGTCTTATCAGCGGATTAACGGAGAGGACATCGTTACAGACCCGAAAACTCCTAAAAGCAACCGTGTGGTAAAGATGCCGGACTTCCTCACGGAAGAAATTCGCGAGTATCTGAAATCCATATACGGTGCGGCTTCGGACGCACGAATATTCCCCATCTCCAAAAGCTATCTGCATCACGAGATGGACAGGGGCAGCAAGGCGACGGGCGTGAAACGGATTCGCGTCCATGACATTCGTCACTCGCACGTTTCTCTCCTGATAGAAATGGGATTCTCGGCGGTAGCGATAGCCGATCGTGTAGGCCACGAGAGCATAGATATCACCTATCGGTACGCGCACCTGTTTCCGTCGCGGCAGACGGAAATCGCAGACAAACTCGACTCGGAAAAGGAGAATTATTGATATGGAACGCTCACTCGATGCAAAGGGAAGATGGCGCAGTCTGACGGTGGCGTTCAGGATGTCGCCGGAGGAAAACGCCGACATCAACACGCGCGTAAGGCTGTCCGGGCTGACGAAACAGGAATACATGATTCGTCGTTTGCGGGAGCGGGATGTGGTCGTGCAGGGCAATCCAAGGGTGCATAAGGCGTTGAGGAACCAGATGACGGAAATACTCGTGGAGCTAAAGCGACTTGAAACGGCGGGTGGCGCCGACGATGAATTTCTCGCCGTTCTTCGGCTCGTAGCCGAAACCGTAAACGGTATCAAGGGGGATGAATAATGGAACAGAAAATGAACGACACAAACCATCTTCAAACGGTATCGGCTTCGGAACTTTACGATACGGTATACGAGGGACGCAAACCGATTATTGACGGTCTGCTTTATGCAGGAACGTATCTGTTCGCGGGCTCGCCAAAGGTCGGCAAGTCATTTTTCATGGCGCAAACCGCCTATCATATCAGCGCGGGTGTTGCACTGTGGGACTACCCAGTCCATCCAGGATCGGTTCTCTACCTCGCCCTTGAAGATGATCACGCGAGACTGCAACAACGGCTTTTCCGAATGTTTGGGATAGGCGATAACGACCATCTGCATTTTGCGGTCTGTGCAAACAGGCTCGGCAACGGTCTTGACGAACAACTGGATTTGTTTCTCAAAGAACACGCCGATACTCGGCTGATTATCATAGACACGCTCGGACAGATTCGGGAAGTCGGCGGCGAACGATACAGCTATGCAAATGACTACGAAATCATCAACCAGATAAAACGGTTCAGCGACCGCTACGGTATTTGCATCTTGATTGTCCACCATACAAGGAAGCAGGCATCGGACGATTGTTTTGATACGATCTCCGGCACGAACGGATTGCTTGGTGCGGCTGATGGCGCATTCATTCTCCAGAAAGAAAAACGCACCGACAACAAGGCGGTGCTGGATGTTGTAGGGCGCGACCAACAAGACCAACGCTTGTATATCGAGTTTGACAGAGAGCGGTGTATCTGGCAGTTCACAAAAGCCGAAACGGAACTTTGGAATCCACCGCCCGACCCGCTACTCGCCGCAGTCGCGGAAATGGTTTCGGAGAGCGTACCGGAATGGTGCGGAAGCGCGTCGGAATTGTCCGCATTAGTCGGACAGGATATTTCAGCAAACGCCCTTTCCCGACGGCTCAATGTGAGTGCGGACAGACTACTATCGGAGTATCACGTCCGCTACGAAAACAGCCGTAATCACGCCGGACGGCAGATCAGCCTGACGCTTGTGCAGGATGGCAAGGCGGGAGCGTGACGGTCGTGACGATATTTTGCAGGGGGCAAAAATACCGTCACATCGTCACGCAAGCGTCCGTCAGGACGCTACAAGCCCCGAAGGGCGCAAGCACCTTTTGATACGCAGTGTCAAAAGTGCATTTGCGTTTACTTTTGACAAAAGTAACAAAACCCCGGCTTCGCCGGATTGGATGGGATAGGAAAGGAAATGGTGACGATATTTGAAACGGACAATCAGCATGATGATCGGCAAAGGCTCGGTCAATCACAATAGCAGGATATTCCACGCGCAGAATACCGATCCAGAACGCAGCCATCTGAATCGGTGCTATGTCAGCGAGCCGATACGCGAAGTGTATCATGATCTCTTTGATGAAGCCGTGATCCGCTACAACGAAAAGCAGACCCGCGCCGACCGCGTGATAGATGATTACTACGAAAAGATACGGACAGGGAAGCAGGAAAAGCTTTTCCACGAGGTCATTTTTCAGGTAGGCAACAAGGATGATATGGGCGTTGGCTCGCCGGACGGCGAAACGTCCGTGAAGATTCTTGACAAGTTCGCAAGGGGATTTCAGGAGCGAAATCCGCATTTGCGATTGTTCTCCGCACACCTGCATTTGGACGAAGCCACGCCGCATCTGCACCTCGATTTTATTCCTTTCACGACAGGGAGCAAGCGCGGATTAGACACCCGCGTTTCGCTCAAACAGGCACTCGCGGCGCAGGGATTCAAAGGCGGCACACGGCAGGAGACGGAATGGAGCCAGTGGGTACTTTCCGAAAAAAAGGAACTGGCAAAGATCATGGAGCGTCACGGCGTAGAATGGGAGCAGCTCGGCACGACGGACAAACACCTTAGCGTCCTAAATTACGAAAAGGAACAACGCGCCAAAGAGGTCGCGGCACTTGAAACAAAAATCGGTTCGCAGGAACAAACATTGAACCAACTTTCCGAGAGAAAAAAAGAGGTGGAGTCAGAGATTGAAGCCGCCAACAAAAAATGCGAGAAGATCACAGCGCGTCTTGAAAAAATAGAGCAACGCGAAAATCTAATCAACCTGAACGTCCGCAGATATGATGATGATCCCGAATGGCAACTCCCCGAACCGTCCGCGCTGATGTCCGCAAAATCATACAAGACCAAAATCGCAGACCCGTTCATTGCCAAACTCAAAAATGCAGTCCGCAGTATCGTCAAACAATATCTTGATTTGAAATCTTCCGTATCAGACCTACGGCGAGCCTTGTTTACAGCGCAGGAGCGTGTAGAAACTTTGACTGATAGGTTGATGGAAGCCAAAGAGGAAAATACAAAATTGCGAGAGGTCGCTCGTGATTTTGGTCGAGTAAAGAAAGCTATTGGCGCAGAAAAGACAGAGAGCATTTTGATGAAGGCTCACGAGCAGGAGCAGGCGGAGAAACAAATTAAGCGCAAAAGGAATGATCGGGAACGGTGACTTTGCATTTGTCAACAATAAGATCATTGAGGATAAAATTATAAATCCTGCATTTGCTTGACGATATTCCAGATCGCGAATATAATAATACAAGACAGAAGGAGGTCGCATATGGAGTTTATGACTGCAAAAGAAGCATCAGCAAAATGGGGTATATCACAGCGACGTGTTGCTGTTCTCTGTTCTGAAAATCGAATTGATGGGGCGGAAATGCTTGGGAAAATGTGGCTGATCCCCAAAACCGCAACTAAGCCGGATGATGCGAGAAGTTTACGCTTTCAGCCCATCGAGAATTTGGCGGCTAAACCGTTCATTAAGTGGGCAGGTGGCAAAGCGCAAATTTTAGAAGAGATTCGCCGCTTATATCCATCAGGCTTAGGAACAAAAATTACAAAGTATGCAGAGCCATTTGTCGGTGGCGGTGCGGTACTGTTTGATATTCTCAGTAAATATGAATTGGACGAAGTGTATATTAGTGATGTCAATCAAGAATTGATTACAACATACACGTATATTCGCGATGATGCACCAATGCTAATTGATGTACTTATGAAAATGGAGCAGGAATACCTTCCTCTTTCTGATGATAAGCGCAAGGCATATTATTATGAAATGAGAGATAAATTCAATCTGTTAAAATCCGCAAATGATATGAGTGTTGATATAGCGGCACTTTTTATATTCCTAAACAGGACTTGCTTTAATGGGCTTTATCGTGTCAATGGCAAGGGTGGATTTAACGTTCCAATGGGCAGCTATAAAAACCCGACCATATGTGATGAAAGTAATTTACAGGCCGTATCGGAGCGTTTGCAAAATGTTTCGATTGTCTGTGGCGATTACAGAGAATCTCGTAGTTTTATTGACAAGAATACTTTTGCATATTTTGACCCTCCATATCGCCCACTTTCTGATACTGCGAGTTTTACATCATACGCCAGGGATGGGTTCGACGACAAAAAGCAAGTCGAGCTTGCTCGATATATCAAAGATTTGAACCGTAAGGGTGCTCATATTGTTGCCAGCAATTCCGATCCTAAGAATACGAATGAGAGTGATAATTTTTTCGATGAATTGTATAACTCGCTGTCAATCGCACGAATATCTGCAAGCAGAGCTATTAACTCTGTAGGTGCAGGTCGTGGACGAGTGAGCGAATTATTGATTTCAAATTACGGAGGTGTGAGAGCATGAGAAATTTTGCTGACTGGTTAT
>JAISZM010000120.1 GCA_031269205.1 Eubacteriales Family XIII. Incertae Sedis bacterium
GCAGATATTCGGATATCAGACGCATGATAGAGAGCGGCGGCGTCACGGACAGGGTCAAACGATACGCGGTCGCGATTTTCGACGTGATAGCGGACGCCGAGGCAAAGGTACACGGCGCGAGGAAGGCGGACGTGGCGTTTCACGAGGTGGGCGCGGTGGATTCGGTCGTCGACATAACGGGAACGGCGATAGCGCTCGACTTGCTCGACATAGAGCGCTTCTACTGCGCCGCTCCACATGACGGGAAAGGCTCCGTCCTCTGTCGGCACGGAGTCATCCCCGTTCCCGTTCCGGCGGTCGCGGAGATGGCGAAACACTCCGATATCCCCCTTGTCGTCGATGAGGACGTGAACACGGAGATGGTCACGCCCACGGGGTTCGGGATACTGAAGGGTCTCGGCGCGCAATTTGAACCACGCATAGGTTTCGTCCCCGAGAAGACGGGACACGGTTTTGGAAAGAGGGACACGGGAAGGATCGGGGTTTTGCGGGTTTCGCTCGGAACCGTTCATGAATAAAACCACCCTATGCTTCAAGGGACGGGAGGAAGGCTTTTTACCATGAAAAACAAGATCGTAACGGCGGACGAGGCGGTCGCGCGGATAGGCGACGGGGCGACCGTGATGGTGGGCGGTTTTATGGCCTGCGGGACGCCGGAGATACTGATAGACGCACTCGTCAGAAAAAACGTGAAGAACCTCACGATAATATGCAACGACGCGGGAGTCCCGGGGCGCGGCGTCGGCAAGCTGCTCTCAAACGGGCAGATAAAAACGCTCATTGCGTCCCACGTGGGCCTCAACCCCGAGGTGGCCGAGCGAATGAACACGGACGACCCCGGCGACAAATTGCACTGCAAGCTCATCCCGCAGGGAACGCTCGCGGAGCGGATACGCGCGGGCGGCAGCGGCCTCGGAGGCTTCCTTACGCCCACCGGAGTTGGTACAATAGTCGCGGAAGGGAAGGAAGTCATTCGCCGGGACGGGCGAGATTATTTGGTGGAATTCCCTCTGAAAGCTGATTTTGCCCTGATTCGCGGGACAAGGACGGATACGTTCGGCAACACGGTATACAACGGTACGACACGGACGTTTAACCCGATGATGGCGACGGCGGCAGAATATGTGATAGTGGGCGCGTGCGAGATCGTGGAAGTGGGCGACATACATCCGAACGATGTGGCGACGTCGGGCATCTTCGTGGATGCCATAGTGGGAGGTGAGAAACCATGGCCGATAGGATAGAAAACATCAAAGGCGTGGGTAAGTTGTTGGATGCCGGAGCGACCGCGCTGAAGGAAAAGCACATCGACTTTGTCGGCAGAGCGGAGACGAGCAACGCGGTACGCATGGCGCGAGACTATATCGATTCCCTGTCTATCGAAGTACGCATGTTGGACGCGGATCCGGCGACGACGGAAGCGGAATTTTTCGGGGAAACGTTTTCCACGCCTGTCATGCCCGCTCCTCTGTCGGGTTTGGGCGGAGTATGGCCGGACGGACTCGTCGAGATTGCGAAAGCCGCGGTCGAAGCGAATACCGTCATGTGGATAGGGATCGGCGGCGAAAAGGAGATGGCGGACGTCGCGGCCACGGGCGCAAAATTCGTGAAGATCATCAAGCCTTACGCGAATCACGACGTGATTATCGAAAAAATCCGCCTCGCGGAAAAGTATAACGCCCTCGCCGTGGGAATCGATACCGTCTTTGGATATGGCGCAAAGAAGGGTGATACGCTGATAATGCCCAAGCCGCTTGCTCCCGTATCCACGGCCGAACTCGTCGGGTACGTCGACGCCACGAGGCTGCCCTTCGTCGTGAAGGGGGTTTTGAGCGTCCGGGACGCGAAAAAAGCCAAGGACGCCGGAGCGGCGGCGATCGTGGTATCCAGCCACAGCGGTTCCGTCTTGGACTACGCGGTTCCGCCGCTGCAAGTATTACCCGAAATATTCGAAACGGTCGGGGGCGGGATGTCCATCTTTATCGACGGGGGCTTTGCCCGCGGCACGGACGCCTTCAAGGCTTTGGCTCTGGGCGCGGACGGCGTGCTGTTTGGGCGCAACCTCATTCGGGCGCTCGCGGTCGGCGGCTCCGAAACCGCTTTAGCTTACCTGACCGGCGTCACGGAAGAGCTGAAGCGCGTGATGAATTTGACGGACTCGCCGTCGCCTCAAGAGATCGACTCGTCCACGATACGCGGGCAAGGTCGAAATGCTTAAGGAAGGAGATAAAAGACGTGGATGTTAAAAGCATAATCGCCTCCAGGGTCGCGCAGGAGCTTTCGGACGGCGACGTCGTCAATCTCGGCATCGGTCTGCCTACGATGGTTGCGGATTTTATTCCGCCCGACATAGATATCGTGCTTCAATCCGAGAACGGTATAATGGGCATGGGCGCGGCGGCCGAACCGGGCATGGAAGATGTGGATGTCGTCAACGCGGGAGCGCAGTACGTCACGGTCAAACCCGGCGGCATGTTTTTTGACAGCGCCACGTCCTTTGGTATTATTCGAGGCGGTCATGTGGACGTGACGGTGCTGGGAGCGCTCGAAGTCGACGAGAAGGGCAATCTCGCGAACTGGATCATACCCGGCAGAATGGTGCCGGGCATGGGCGGAGCGATGGATCTCGTTGTGGGCGCGAAGAAGGTGATCGTGGCCATGACGCATACGCAGAAAGGCAAGCCTAAGATATTGAAAGAATGTACGCTCCCCTATACGGCCGTAGGGGTGGTGAACATGATAGTGACGGAGATGGGAGTCATGACGGTAGACGACACCGGCGTCACCCTGACCGAGATTCATCCCGATTGCAGCATAGAGGACGTGCAAGCCGCGACGGAAGCCGAGCTGAACGTCGGCGAGCATTTAAAGCCGATGGGGAGCATCGGTCTCTAACGGATCGAACTGGCTGTTGTACAGGTCGGCGTAGAATCCCCCCGCCGCAAGGAGTTCGGCGTGCGCGCCCTGCTCTATCACGTCGCCGTCGTTCATGACGAGGATGACGTCGGCGTCCCTTATCGTCGACAGCCTGTGCGCGATGACAAAACTCGTGCGGCCTTTCTTGAGATTGTTCATGGCTTTCTGTATCAGTTCCTCCGTCCTCGTGTCGACGCTCGACGTCGCCTCATCCAGTATGAGCATCGGGCTGTCCGCGATGAGGGCGCGCGCTATCGTCAGCAGCTGGCGCTGGCCCTGCGAGATGTTCTCGGCGTCCTCGGAGAGAACCATATCGTAGCCGCCGGGCAACGTGCGGATGAAGTGATCCACGTGCGCGGCTCGCGCAGCCTCGTAGACCTCCTCGTCCGTAGCTTCCTGCCTGCCATAACGGATATTTTCCATTATCGTACCCTTGAACAGCCACGTGTCCTGCAACACCATGCCGAAATTGCGCCTGAGGCCGTGGCGCGTCATATCCCTGATATCGCAGTCGTCAAGTTCGATAGCGCCCTCGTTCACATCGTAAAAGCGCATGAGCAACTTGACTATCGTCGTCTTGCCCGCGCCAGTCGGCCCTACGATGGCGACCGTCATGCCGGGTTCGATGCGCTGAGCGAAATCCTTTATTATGATCTTGTCCGGATCGTAGCCAAAGCGCACATGGTCGAACACGACGCGGCCGGCGACGGCGCGGAGTTCCGACGCTCCCTCCTTGTCCGGCATATCCTCGGCCTCGTCGAGAAATTCAAATACGCGCTCGGCGGCCGCGGCCGTGCTCTGCAGCATATTGGATATCTGCGCGATCATCTGCATGGGTTGCTGGAAGTTGCGCACGTACTGTATGAAGGCCTGAATGTCGCCGACGGCTATGGAGCCGCCAGCCGCCAGAATACCGCCAAAGATCGCGACGCTCACGTAGCCGAGGTTGCCTACGAAGTTGATCACGGGCATCATGAGACCCGAGAAAAACTGGCTCTTCCACGCCGACGCGAAGAGGATGTCGTTCGTGGCGACGAATTCCTCTTTGGCGGCGTCCTCACGGTTGAACAGTTTTACTATGTTGAGGCCGCTGATCGTCTCCTCGACCTGGCCGTTCACCTTGCCCAGGTAGTCCTGCTGACTGTTGAAATACTTCTGGCTGAACTTCATTATCAGACCGATGAGTCCGAACGATATCGGCAGCGCGACGACGGCGATCAGCGTCATGACGGGACTGATGGACAGCATCATTATGAGTACGCCGATGATGGTCGCCACGCTTGTTATGATCTGAGTGATGCTCTGATTCAGCCCCTGAGCGAGCGTGTCCACATCGTTCGTGATGCGCGAGAGCACGTCTCCCGTGCTGTTCGACTCGAAGTATTTCATAGGCATACGATGTATCTTCTCACTTATGCGCGCGCGCATCTCGAAGCCCGTCTTCTGTGTGACGCCCGACATGATCCATCCCATCGCCGCGCTGAAGATGGCGCTGATAAAATAGAGCGCGATAAGCAGGAGAAGTATATGCCATATCCGGTCGAAGTCGATGCCTCCGCCGGACGTGTATTTGGAAACGAGTCCGTTAAAAAGTTCCGTTATGGCGCTCGCGAGCACCTTGGGCCCGACGACGTTGAATACGGTGCTCACTACGGCGAAGACCGCAACGACGATGATGCTGACTCTGTATTTGCCGAGATAACGCAAAAGCGCCTTCATCGTACCACGAAAATCCTTGGCCTTCTCCGTGGATATCCCCGGCGGTCCGCCAAAAGATCCCTCCCTGCGGCGAGGGCGCCGCGAGGGCGCGCCGTTCGCGCCTGTCTGAGCGTTCGGATCCGCGTTCCGCGCGCCGTTCATCTGGCCGGATCGCGCGCTCATGAGGCGAGTTCCTCCCCGCTCAGCTGCGACGAGGCGATCTCCCGATAGACCTCGCAGCTCTTCAGCAGTTCCGCGTGCGAGCCGATCCCGGCCACCCTGCCCTCCTCAAGCACCACTATTTTGTCGGCGCGCAGTATGGTCGCAACGCGCTGCGCCACTATGACGACCGTCCGCCCGGACATCTCCCTGTCGAGCGCGCGCCGCAACTCCGCGTCCGTGCGATAGTCGAGCGCTGAAAAACTGTCGTCAAAGATGAATACGCTCGGATCCTTCGCCACGGCGCGCGCGATGG
>JAISZM010000178.1 GCA_031269205.1 Eubacteriales Family XIII. Incertae Sedis bacterium
AGAACGCGACAAGGGAGCGCAAGGAACTGGTTCAGGTCGCAAATCTCGTACCCATAGCTATCCTCATCGGCCTGATCTTCAGGAATCAGATCAAAACCTTCGTGGACGACGTCTTCCAGGGTCTGACTGCGGGGAAATTTTCGTGACACGTAGGCAGAGATCCGGCTCAGCGATGGTCGAGTCCGCCATATACTTCCCCTTCATCGTGCTCGGAATCATGTTTACGATGTACGTCATGATAGACATGTATTCCATCGCCGCCCTGCAGTCCCACCTGCACCTCGCGGTGAGGGCCGAGAGCGGCAGGCTGTCCGGCGTAACGGACGTCGCCGTGAAGGGAGGCGGCGCGGGATACGACCGTTATCGAACGGCCGCGTTCGCGAAGCGCGTGAAGCTCGGCGCGGGAAAATCGGGCAGGAACAAGACGGCCACAGGTTCGGTTTCGGCGAAGTACGGAGCGGGACGCATGGTCGGAAACGTGAAGATCGACGAGAGAGCGCGCGCCTACGCCATCCGCGAAATAAGCGGAGTCCGCGGTATCACGAGGAAATGAACGTGGCAAAGGAGAGGGTCGGCGATCCGCCCGTCGCGCGGCAGGTCAATGACAAATGGAAAAGAGACGATCATGATTTTTATTATGAGCAACAGCAACAGACGAGGTAGCGCTGCCATCCTTCTGACCATAGCGTTCGCGGGCATGTTGGTTCTCGTCACCTGCCTGTTTGCGGCGGCCAGGGTCGCCGCGGGCGTCTCCTACGCGGACGCCGCGTTTCAGGCGGCGGGCAGGTCGGTTCTCAGTGAGTACGATACGGAACTGCTGAAAAGGTACGGCCTGTTCGCCTTTAAAGGCGACGAAAGACGCATAGAACGCGACATCGCCTTCTACGCTGACGCGAGCCTGAGAAAAGACAAGAAAGCGTATTTCCCCTTCGCGCCGTCAGGGTCGCGAACGAGGGTGTTCGATATCGAGACGGACAAGACGGAGGCGAACCTGAAGGAGTTTTCGCTTCTGGATGTCGACGTCTTCGAGCAGCAGTTGAAGGAGGCCGCCGCCGCGAAGACGGCCGAGAGACTCACGGGCGGCAGGAATAAGAGCGGGAAGATGGATTATTCCGACCCGCTGAGCGGCCATAAGAACAGGACGCTGCGCAACGAAGGGGTGACGGCTTCGTTGCCGTCGGCCGACGTGACCTGGTCATTCCCCGACGTGAGCTCGCTGTCGCCCGAAAACCTTTCGAACCTCGCCGACAAAGCGGCGTCGGATGTTTTGAATTCGCAGTACATCATGGCGGCGTTCGGCCACGCGAACGATGGCGTATCGGACGACGATTCGTTCTTTGACGCCGAGATAGAGTACCTACTCTCGGGCAAGATGAAAGACCTCGCAAACTATGACAGCGTGAAAGCGAAACTCACGCTCATACGCTTTTTCGCCAACAACATCGCGATAAGCAGGGATCCGCTCAAGAGGGCGCAGATAACCGCGCTTGCCGCGCCCTTCGCGGCGGCGGCTGGCATAGGCGAGCTGGCCGCGAGCATTGCGATCACGGAGATATGGGTGGGGGCGGAGACGAAGAACGACATAGGTTTGTTCGAGGCGGGCGAGAAGGTAGCCTTCATCAAGACGTCCGCGCAGTGGGCCTTGACCGACTGCGCGAAAACGGTGTACGGTCTGTTCGACGGCAGGCTGATACGTCCGATTTCCAAGTCGGGGCAGACGTACGAGGACTACCTGCGGGCGTTGATCTTTCTCATGGACAGGGAGACGAAACTGCTTCGCGTCATGGATCTCATACAGATAGACATGAAGGCGCATTACAACCGGGAGTTCCTCGTGCGGGAATACTACACGGGCTACCGCTTCAAGGTCGTAGCGTTGGGCGAAACCTTTGAATACACGGAAAAGTATTGAGAATGAGAATGTGGAGTAATAATAACGCGGGCGCCCCGCGGGATACATCGGCGCGCGTGCCAGGATGCGCTGTCGCGAGAAAGGGATCGCTCGCCGTGGAGACCGCGATCTTCCTGCCGCTGTTCATCATCGGCGTCCTGACGCTCGGATGGCTCATCAAGTTTACGGCTATAAGCGAAAACGTCTACCATTCGCTCGCGGACGAAACGCGCAGATACGCGGCCGACGCCGTACTTTCGCGTGCGCCCGCCGGTTACAAGAACGCCGTGAAGACGCGTATCTCGGAGGAGAACGCGGGAGACGTCGCGTCCGTCGAGGTGAGTCCCGTCAGGTTCAACTTCCCCTACGCCTCCGCCCTATCGGGCAGAGTGTACACGAACCTGATAGGCTCATCCGTCAGCTACCGGGCCGACATAGGGCTGGCGCGTATATTCGCGAACGGGTTGACCGGCAGCGAAACGGCGCTCTGCCGCGCTTTTGTCGGCGCGAGCAGTCCGAGCGACAAAATGACCTTCGATGAGATGGAGAACGGAAATGACTCGCACGCCGTGTGGGTGTTCCCGCGCGCGGGCGAAAGGTACCACGGCGAGACTTGCTCATATATCAAGAATGAACCGAGGGAAAGAATCCTGACGAGCGCGATCAGAAGCAGGTATTCTCCATGCGAGCTGTGCAAACCGGGCAGTGCGTCCGACGGAACTCTCGTCTACGTGTTCCCGAACGCGGGAGGCGCCTACCATCGCGGCGAGTGTTATATCGTGAAGCGTTTTGTGATCTCCATGAGCGAGGACGACGCGAAAAGCAAGGGCTACACGAGGTGCTCCAAATGCGGAGGGAGATGATATTTTGATAACGGTAGAACTGCCCGAAGGGTATCTTGCGCGGCACGAGCGCATAGCGCTCGAACGCGGAGCGGGGGAATTCCTGCTGCCTGTGACGATAGCCGAAGAAGGCGGGCGGATGAAGCTGATGTATCGATCGGAAGGTTTTGTCGCGCTGGGCGACTACGGTTTTCATGGCGATCTGTACCGGGTGTTCCGCGCGCTGAAGAGGTACGCCGCGAAGATTCGCGACGCGCAGGATATGTTGCTGCGACCCGACAGAGTGTTCGTATCCGGCGACAAGGTGTTCGTAGACGCGGAGGATCAGGGCGTGCGTCTGCTGTACGGAGCGAACAAGGCGGATGGCGCGCCGGGAAAATCCATCGCCTACGGAGTTTACACGGAAGCGCTGATTCCCCTACTCGCGGAATTGTCGGCCAAAGCGGGAATAACGGGGGTCAAGGCAGCGATGACGCAGCTCGCAAAGAAGATAAAGACGGTCAACCCGGACTACGAGACAGCGATCAAGATACTGGAGTCCGTGGAGAGGCAGTGGAACTACATGCAGCCCGTAGGCCCATAGGACGCTTGACGTAGTCGCATTTATCTATGAAACAGGATGTTTGCCGTCGCAAACCACACCCTATAATCAGGAAATGCGGCCGGAATCCCCAAAATCATCGCTTTCCCGTTGACAGGCCGTGAACGGCTACAATATACTTCAAATCGGAAGGGATGTAAGAATGGGAGACGAAATTTCATGAACAAGGCGGAAATAGGAGTGGTGGGGAGTATGCCCGCGGGCGATTGCATCATGGCGAGGCCGCGCGTCGAGACGATACTGTCGGAGGCGCTCGAAAAGCCCGTCACGCTCATCTGCGCGGGGGAGGGCTGCGGCAAGTCCTACGCGGTCTATTCCTACCTGATGAACACCGACTCGCGTATCATATGGGTGCAGCTGTCCGAGGCCGACAACAACCCGTCGAGGTACTGGGAAAATCTCTGCAACACGGTGAAACCGCTGAACGATGCCTTCGCCGCGGACCTCGCGGCGATAGGCTTTCCCGGCACGAGCGAACGCTACGAGCTGTATCACGAGAAGGTGGCGGACGCTCTGAAGCCGAACGTGAACTACGTGCTCGTGTTCGACGACATTCATCTGCTGAAGAATCCCGAGGTGCTGTCCCATCTGTTGGCCTACGTCGACAATCCCTGGCAGGGGATGGCGCTCGTCTTGATATCGAGAGAGGAAACGATATCGCCGTATGACATCGGCACGTCGGACGAGGATTTCGTGATGATAGACGAGAGCGATCTGCTGTTCACGAAGGTAGAAGTGTCGGACTATCTGTCCATGCTCGATATTGACCCGGCTCCGCTGCTCGTCGACGACGTGTACACCGCGAGCGAAGGACTCGCGTACCTGGTCAACCTCGCGAGCAAGATCATAAAAAAGCGGCCTGGCGAGATGCGGAACCTGCGGAGCGCGATCAAGCGCAACATCACGAAACTCATCGACGCCCAGTTCTTTGAGTCGGCCACGGAGGAAATGAAGAAATTCTTCGTCAAACTCTCTTTGCTCGACCATCTGTCGGACAGCCTCGTGTCCTCCCTGCCGGACGGCGACAAGATGATAAGTAGGACCATGAGGATGACTTCGATGATCCGCTACGATACGTATATGTGTTCCTACCACCTCCATCACATGTTCAAGGATTTTCTCAAGAGCAAGGAGGATATTTTGACGGACGAGGACAGGTATTCCACGTACAAGGCGGCGGCGGAATGGTGCAAGGAGAACAATTACCGGTTCGAGGCCATCGGTTACTACGAGAAGGTGGGGGACTATTCGTCGATAGTGGACATAGCGAGTTCCATGCAGCTCGACATAGACTTTCACTCGGGCATATATCTGCTCGGCATACTCGAGAGGGCGGATCCGAGCCTGTTCGACGAGATTCTCGCCGCGCGCGTGTTGCACACGAGGATGTTGCTCTCGCTCGGCAGGATAGACGAGTCCTTGGAAAAACTCGGCGAATACATCGCGACGCTTGAGGCGCAAAAGATCACAGAGGAGAGCGCGAAAACGCTCGTCTGGCTCTATGGCAATCGCGGTTTCGCGAAGATACTCAATTCGACGAAGACGGGGGAGTACACGTTCGCGGAGGATTTCGCGAAAGCCGACGATTACTTTCAGAAGACCGGCACGAAGGAGTCGCCCGCCATAGTCAACGCGTCCATACTCGCGTACTCATGCCTGGTGGGAAACAGCAGGAAGGGCGAGCCGGAAAGATTTATCGCCGAGATGGTCAAGTCCGTGCCGCATACGGCTCACGCGCTCGGCGGCTGCCTCTGCGGTGCGGACGACCTGACGAAGGCGGAGGTCGCCTACTACCGCGGCGACATGACCGCGTGCGAGCGGTACGCTATTCAAGCCTACCTCAAAGCGAGGGAAGGGGGCCAGACGTACATAGAGGGCAGGGTGCTGTTCATGATGCTGCGTATGCACCTCTGCCGCGGCAGATATGAGAAGATCGAGGAAACGCTCGCCCAGTACGAAGCCATCATAAAGAAGTCGGATCTGTACATCGAACATATACAGCACGAGGTCGTGCTCAGTTGGTACTACGCGATGATAGGCGAGACGGACAATGTCACGCAGTGGGTGAAGAACGACTACACGCCGAGCGGATCGGACAACTACATCACGGGTATCGAGAACATGGCGAAGGCGAAGTATCTCATCGCGGAGAAAAAATACCACACGATGCTCGCGCTCGTCAACAAGCGGCCCTCGTCGCGCGGGTTCAGACAGTTCCTCCTCGGGAGTATCGGCCTGGCCGTGTACGAGGCCGTATGCCTCTACAACCTGAAGGACAGGAAGGGCGCCATGGACGCGTTGAAGTTCGCCTACGAGATGTCCGCGCCCAACGCCTTCGACATGCCCTTCATAGAGATGGGGAATCTCATGCGCTCGCTCGCGGGCGCCGCGCTGCGCGAGAAGGCCTGCGGCATACCCGGCGAGTGGCTCGAACAGATCCGCAGCAAATCGGCGACCTATGCCAAGCGCACGGCTCACGTGAAGTCGCTGTACCGGCAGGATGCCGGCAAAGACGGCGACATACAGTTGACGATAAGGGAGAGGGAAGTCCTGCACGATGTATCCCAAGGGCTTTCGCGCACGGAGATAGCCGCGTACCGGGGAATATCCGTGAACACCGTCAAAGCCATGTTGCAGATCATCTATGAGAAGCTCGGGGCCGACAACAGCATGGACGCCCTGCGCATCGCGATATCGAGAAGCATGATCCGGTAGTCGCGGATCCTATCACAACAGAGGTGGAGATAATCTAGTATTTTTTCAGGTACTTCTTCATCACGTAGGCGGTCTTTTTCTTGTAAGTGATCTTGTACCACGAGCCTTTCGCCCCCTTCACCGTCACCTTCGCGCCCTTCTTCAAAACGCCGAGCTTCTTGTATTTCGAGCCGGCGCCTGCCCTGACGTCGATCTTGCCCTTCTTGATGTTCACCTTGGCCTTGAACGGGTAGACGGACGTATCCGTTTTTTCCTTGGTGGCGCTCGTTATCTTGATGTATGACTTCGTGACGAAGCCCGATCCGTCGCCGTATTTGATGCGGTACCACAAGCCGCTCTTCCCCGTGATCGTGACCTTGGCCTTTTTCTTCAGCGAACCGAGTTTCTTGTAGGACGTCGCGGGACCAGAGCGCACGTTCAGCGAAGTCTTCGCTGTCACGTAGCCCTTGGCGGAATACTTCGTCACCTTGTAGGTCGCCGGGGTCGCGCCGTCCGAGGGTTGGGTGGGCGCGGAATCGGTATCCGCGGGTACGGGCCCGGCGGTGACGCCGTTATCGATGGGCCAGTTCTTTGTGATGAGTTTCGTTTCAGTTCCCATGAGGTAATAGAACGTCAATATGTCCTTGTAGGATTTGCCCTCGGTAGACATCTGGAAGGCGCCCGTCTGGCTCATGCCGGCCGAATGCCCGTACCTGACGGATGCGAGCAGGTAGCTCTTGTCGTCCTCGCGCAGATACAGCGAAGAGAACTTGGATTTGTTTGAAAGGCCGAGCTGCTCGTTCAGGAAGGGTCGTTTTATCTTATTCCCGTCGATATAGGATCCGAAGGATATCTTGATACCGCGCACGGCGCTGTCCCCGATTTTCGGCAGACCGAGCGTGAAGTCGGCGCCCGTATATA
>JAISZM010000189.1 GCA_031269205.1 Eubacteriales Family XIII. Incertae Sedis bacterium
CACTGATAGCTTCGTAAGGATTGTCGACTATGATGCGCAGTATGCCGAAGTCGCGCGTATCGGCGATCGACATGGCGCGTAGGTCGACGCCGACGTCGCCGAGAAGCTTCGTCACCTCGGCGAGCTTGCCCGGTTTGTTCTCAACGAATACGGAAATCTGATCTATCGTCATGGGAACCTCCTTTGTTAAATATTTCTCTTGTCCACGACGCGGACGGCCTTGCCCTCGCTGCGCGCGATCGTTTCCGGACCCTTCAGCGTGACCTTCGGCGAAATGCCGAGCATCGAGCGCAGGGCGTTGAGAAGTTCCGCCTCCCTCGCCTCGACGACCTTCACCTTGTCGGAGAACATCTCGGGCGTCATCTCCACCTGTACTTCGAAGACGTCCGTGTGGTTCACGCGGTCGACGATGATCTGGTAGTTCGCGGGAAAGCCCTCTCGCAGAAGCACGGTCTCGATCTGTGACGGAAACACGTTGACGCCGCGTATGATGAGCATGTCGTCTGAACGGCCCATCGGCTTACGCATTTTCACGAGCGTGCGCCCGCAGGAGCATTCGTCGCGCGTAAGGATGCAGATGTCGCGCGTGCGATAGCGCAAAAGAGGGAACGCCTGCTTCGTTATGCACGAAAAGACAAGCTCGCCCTTCTCGCCGAGCGGCAGAACCTCCTCCGTATCCGGATCGATGACCTCCGGGATGAAGTGATCCTCGTTGATGTGCATACCCGTCTGTTCCTCGCACTCAAAGGATACGCCCGGGCCGGATATCTCAGTCAGCCCGTAGATGTCGTAAGCCTTGATTCCGAGGCTCTGTTCAATGTCGCGGCGCATCTCCTCGCTCCACGCCTCCGCGCCGAAGATGCCGGCCTTGAGACTGATCCGATCTCGTACGCCCAACTTGTGGATGTTCTCCGCGAGGAAAGCCGCGTACGACGGCGTACAGCAGAGTATCGTGCTGCCGAGGTCCGTCATGAACTGTATCTGGCGCTCCGTATTGCCCGACGACATCGGCAAGGTCAGCGAACCGACCATGTGCGAGCCGCCGTTCAGCCCCGGTCCGCCCGTAAACAGACCGTAGCCGTAGCTCACGTGTACGACGTCTTCGTTTGTTCCGCCCACCGCGACGATGGACCGCGCGCAGCACTCGTCCCAGAGATCGATGTCGTTCTGCGTGTAAAAGGCCACGACGCGCTTGCCCGTCGTGCCGCTCGTCGACTGAATCCGTACGCAGTCTGAAAGCGGCAGCGCGAGGTAGCCGTAGGGGTAGGCGTCCCGAAGGTCGTCCTTTGACAGGAAGGGAAGTTTGTGCAGGTCGTCGACGGACTTTATGTCCCCCGGTTCGACCCCCTTCTCTTTGCACTTCACGCGATAAGGCTCGACGTCGTCGTACGCGTGCTTTACCGCCCGCGCGAGACGCTCGTCCTGCAGAGCGCGCATAGTCCCGTAATCCGCGCACTCAATGTCGGGATGAAAATAGTTCTTTTCGCTCAATTTTCCACTCCTTCTGATGCTTTGTCAGCGGTGATAAAAGTATACCATATCCGGCGCGCGATAACGGAGAAAAACCTCCGGGAGTGTAACATTGCCGGAGCGTTAGAGCGCGGTTGAGCGCACGGCAGATCGGTCAACGGATATGATACAATAAGAGACATGAAATTTATCGAAACATGCGGTGGGGAAACCGCGGGAGAAGGGGTTCGTCAGCGTTCCACGCAGATGGGGACGGAGAACCGCGCGTATCAGAGGACGCTGACTTTTGTCTACCTCAAATCCGTTCATGACGTGTTGCACGCCGAGACGACGGTGTTCAATTCGCTCACGAGTGGACTGTACACGAAGATCGATTCGGACGAGCCCGTCACGGACGAGCAGATACGGCTCATAGAAGGGAAGATGCGCGAATACGTGCGTGCGGACGCGCCCATCGCTCGCAGGAATGTTTCGCGCGAAGAGGTGCTCGGCCTGTTCGGGGACGAGAGCAGCGGTTCACGCGAATATCTCGCATTGCTGAAGTACGCCACGGACGTCAAGCATATCGCCATGTACGAACTCGACGGCTACCACAACTTCTTTTTCGGCGATCTGTTTCGGAGCGCCGGGTCGTTGCGGCTGTTCCGGCTTACGCGCTATCGGGATGGGGTGCTGCTGCGTTATCCGCATCCGTCAGCGCCGGACAGACTGCCCGATATGCCGACCGACGACAAGCTGTACGAAGCGTTCGAGAAGGGCTGGGACATAGCGCACGGACTCGGGCTCAGGTACGCGGGCGATCTCGACGAGGAAATAGAGAAGGGGCTTGAGGGCGACATCATAAAGCTGTCAGAGCGTATGCACGACGCGCAGATAGAGGACATATCTGAACGTATACTCTCGAGGGGGAGACGTGTGATTCTGCTCGCGGGACCGTCCTCGTCGGGCAAGACGACGACAGCGAAACGCTTCATCGCGAAGCTTGCGGAGGACGGGCCGGAGCCTCTCTATCTCGGTACGGACGACTACTTCGTCGAGCGCGAGGAGACCCCTTTGGACGAAAACGGCGAACGCAATTACGAAGGGTTGGACGCGATAGACGTGGAACTCTTCACGGACAATATCAGAGCGCTGCTCGCCGGGGAGGAGGCCGACCTGCCGACCTTCGATTTTTTGACTGGACACAAAGTGTTCGGAGGCCGGACAACCCGGATCGACCCGGACAGGCCACTGCTCATCGAGGGGCTGCACGCGCTGAATCCGGCCATGACCGCCAACTTGTCGGATGATGAGAAGTTCAGGATATACATAAGCCCGCTCACTCAGATAAACCTCGACGGTCACAATCGCATTCCGGCGACAGACGTGCGGCTTATCAGGCGCATGATACGCGACCACCGCACGCGCGGCGGATCGGTGGAGCATACGATACACACGTGGCCGAAGGTAAGGCGTGGGGAGAACATTCACGTGTTTCCCTATTATAATTGCGCGGACGCGATATTCAACTCGGCTCTGTTGTACGAACTGTCGGTCATGCGCGCGCACGCGGAGGAACTGCTCACGCGGGTGAGGCCGGACACGCCGGAGTACGGCGACGCGGCGCGTCTGCTCGACTTCCTGCGCTTCTTCAAAAAGATAGAGGACGAGGGAGCGATCCCGGCCGACTCGATCATTCGCGAGTTCATCGGCGGTTCGCTATTTGATAGAGGCGGGTGAGACATCCAAAGATGCGATCGGGCTCCGGCATTAACTCCGCGAGACGGGGTTCACAAAGAACAAGAGGCTGCCTCACTTTGGAGACAGCCTTTGTCTTTGACGACGCTATGCTAAACGGCCGAGACGCCTTATTCAGGGTCGATGGCCGAAAGCCCGCGCGCGCCGTCTGTCAGAAATTCTCTTCGATCAGTTGGAAGTATGCCTTCGGGTGCTTGCACGCCGGGCAGAGGTCAACTGCTTCCGTGCCTTCATAGATGAATCCGCAGTTGCCGCACTGCCACTTGACGGGCGTATCGCGTTTGAACACCTTGCCGGTCTCGATGTTTTCCTTCAGCTTCAGGTAGCGTTTTTCGTGTTCCGCCTCGACCTTGCCGACGTTCTCCATCTGGACAGCGATCTCGTCAAAGCCTTCCTCGCGCGCCGTCTGGGCGAACTCCTTGTACATCTCGGTCCACTCGTAATGTTCACCTTCGGCGGCGTCCAATAGGTTTGCGGGCGTGTCTCCGATGCCGTGGAAATACTTGAACCAAAGCTCGGCGTGTTCCTTCTCGTTCCCCGCTGTTTCCTCGAAGAACTTCGCGATCTGCACGTACCCGTCTTTGCGCGCTTTCGACGCGTAGAAGGTGTACTTATTCCTCGCCTGAGACTCTCCCGAGAAAGCAGCCATCAAATTGTCATACGTTTTCGTTCCTTTTAACTCAGCCATGTAAAACCTCCATACAAATTTAGCGCAGCGTCGGTTTCCTTAAAGCGGCACACGATAATCCAAATCGGATTCAGAAGATCACCTGCCACCCTAAATTATTATATCCAAAAAAAACGCGTTTAAACATACCCAGAAAAAAATATCGTCAAAAAGTACCCGTTTGGCTACTGATCGTACAGCAGTTCCTTCGCCAGTCGCTCGCGAACGTCCTTGCCTCGGAGTTCTTCCACTAGGGCGAGGGCGAACGGCATGGCTGTGGCGGGACCTCGGGACGTGATGATGTTGTCGTCTTTCACGACAGCGCCGTCTGTCGCCAGCGCCTTGTCCATATTGTCGTCGACGCCCGGGTAGCCCGTGGCTTTTCGCCCGTCGACGATGCCGAGTGGCGCGAGTACGAAGTTTGGCGACGCGCAGATGGCCGCGATGCGCCTGCCTTTGTTCGCGAACGAGAGCAGTTTCTGTTTTAGACCATCGTGCCCGGCGAGGTTTTCGGCGCCGGGCAGTCCGCCGGGCAGCACGATCATCTCGCAGCTGTCGTAGTCCGCGTCGCTGAACACGATGTCCGCGATCACCTCGATGCCGTGGACGCCCGTCACGTTCAGGCGTCCCATGATCGACACCGATTCCACAGGGACGCCCACACGCCGCAACAGGTCGATGGAAGTCAGCGCCTCTATCTCCTCAAAGCCGTCAGCTAAATGTACATATACCGCCATTGACTTTCTCCCTTCCGCCGCCCGCCGACGGCATTGTTCCGCGGAAACACACCGCAACTCATCCTTTGTCCCAAAACATCCGCTCATGTTTCGTCATACGGCTCACGACGGAGAGCAGAACGAGCATTATCACGAGAGTGACGACCGTCGTCGCTGCCCATGAGGTGAGAAAGAACCCCTTGCCGAAGAGCCTCGGAGTCATGTCCGTGGCCGTGAACCGGACACCTATCACGTCGAGCGCTATCTTCTTCGCGGGTTCGCTGAAAATTATCACCCACGCCGTGAAGCAGACGAGCGCCCCGTAGAGCGCGAAACCGCCCGCGAACGCGCGCCGCAGTTCGCGCGGTCTGTTCCACCGCGCGAGAATGAAGGACAACGCCAGAAAGACGGCGAGCGAAGTTATCCCGATGACGAGAATGTTATCCAAAAAAGACCTCAGCACCTTCATGACGACACCGTCGTGGCTCGTGAAAAGCAGAACCTGCCTGTCTTTCGCGTCCGCCTTGACCTGCAGACTGTCCGTCTTGTGGCGCATGAATGAGGAGATCGCGTCAGCCGTCTTGTCGTCGTCCACGCTCACTCCCGCGCTCGCTATGGCCCGCGTCCGTCCGAGGTCGAAGCTGTACAGGTCGGGGACGCGGAACACGATGTTGGCCACCAGCGGGATGAAGGCTCCGGACAGCGAGAGCGCGAGAAACACGGCGACCACCTTTGATGCTCTCGCCAGACTTTCGTGGGATTTCGCCACGTCGTCCTCACTCCACGGCTTGATGTTGCGTCTGAGATTTCGCTTTAATGTTCCGTAGCGCGCCATGCTCCTTGATCAGTTTCCGCTGGTCCCTGTCGATCCGCGTCTGTCGACGTCAGCCGATAACGATGTCGTTTTTGTCGGGTCTGTCCTCAAACCATTTTACGGCGTAGGGGCAGGTGAGTTTCGCCTTTTTGCCCTCGGCCTTGATCGCCTCGTACGCGGCTTCGACGAGCGCGCTCGCGATTCCGCGCCCGCGCAGCGAATCATCGACGAAGGTGTGGTTTATCACGACGACGCCTTCGCTCAGGTTCGGGAACGTGACCTCGGCGACGACAGTGCCTCCGTCGTCCTTTTGAAATATCCAATTACCTTCGCGTTCAAATTTCATATGTACCACCTTACCATTTTATCGTTGTCGTTACAACCGCCCTATGATTCATTATCCTATAAAAACGTTACGCTGCGTGAAATTACCGATAAAAGATTGAGTCACGCCACTATTTCAAAATCCTTTCGACGGCGCGCGCCGAGGGGAACAGAGCTGTTGCTGCCAGAACGCCGCCCGCCCATTGTATGCAGTTAAAGGGGATGGCGGCGAGCGCCTGATTGGCGTTGAAGAAAAATGTTTCGAACAGGGCGTAGCCGCCGACCATGATGGCGCCGCCGAGGGCGGACGCGAGGACGAAGCGTTTCCAGTCGCCCTGTTTCATGAGGCGACCGCACACGAACCCCATCGTTCCCTTTATCACCGCCGTCGGCGCGGCGTAAAACACGTACCCTGCCGCGAGGTCGGAAAAAGCCGATCCGAGCGCTCCCGCGACCGCGCCCGCCGGCCCGCCGAGCAGATAGGCGGTCAGGTATATCGGCGTATCTCCGATGTTCAGGTAGCCGCCCGACGCGAAGGGCAGGGGTATGCGGATGAGATACGTGACGACGAATACGATGGCCGCCATGAGCGCCGTCTGCGTTATTCGCAGCAGTCTTATTCTCTTCATGTGCGAACATCCGCCGCGCCTGCCGCGTTCGAGCCGCCATCCGCGTCCGTTTCGATTACACAAGCGGTATCGCGCGAATAGCTCACCGCTCCCGGGACGACTTCCGCGTTCACCACATTGATCGGCTCTCCCTTGACGAACGCCTCCAGGTTTGCCACGGTGATGTCCATGAGCCGCAGTCTGCTCTCACGCGCGCCCCACGATATGTGCGGCGTGATGAAGCAGTTCGCCGCTTTCAGAAGAGGGTTGTCCGCCCTTATCGGCTCGGTGGACGCCACGTCGACGCCGGCCGCGTAGACCTTGCCGCTGTTCAACGCGTCCGCGAGGTGAGCCTCGTCGATGAGCGCGCCCCGCGCCGTGTTGATGAGTATTACGCCGTCCTTCATCTTGGCTATCGTGTCCTTGTTTATCAGGCACTCCGTCGAAGGCGTGAGCGGGGCGTGCAGAGAGACGACGTCCGACGACGCGAGCAGCGTATCCAGATCGGTATATTCCGCGATGGCTCGACCCTCGTCGGTCGCGCGGCTTCCGCACGCGAGCGCCCTCATCCCGAACGCGCGCGCGAGTCTGCCCGCCACGCGGCCTATTCTGCCGAAACCGATGAAGCCCATCGTCTTGCCGCTCAGTTCCATGAGCGGATAGTCCCAAAAGCAGAAGTCGGGGCAGGATGTCCAACGACCCTCGTGTACCGCCCTGTCGTGGTGGCCGACGCGGCAACATATCTCGAGCAGCAGCGCGAAGGTAAGCTGTCCGACGGCTTCCGTGCAGTAGGTCGGGATGTTGGTAACGACCACGCCCGCCTCCGACGCCGCCTCGGTATCAACGACGTTGTAGCCTGTCGCGATGACGCTGACGTAGCGCAGTGACGGACACCTTTCGACGACGCCGCGCGTGATGGGCGTCTTGTTCGTGACGACGACCTCCGCGTCGCCGATCCGCCGCGCGATGAGTTCTTCGTCGCCCGCGTCCGTGCGGTCGTATACGGTCAGCTCACCGAAGGCCGCGACGCCCTCCCACGACAGGTCGCCCGGATTCTCAGTATATCCATCAAGCACCACGATCTTCCGCACACCACACCTCTTAGTCACGTTTCAATAACATGATTGCCGCCCACCTCGCCTCAGAGCCGAAAGCGACACCGTTTATATTATATCAAAGGCGCGAAATGGGTGCGGATCGATGGAATTGTGAGAAAATTCTTTTTTCTTGGTCTTGCAAACCAGGGCCGTTCTCTATATGATATATAGTTATTACTTGCTTTACTGCTTAGGCGTTGTCGACGCGAAAGGGGCGAAGACTGAAAAGTGACGAGATATCTCATCGGTAAAATTCTTCAATACGTGCTTGTGCTTATCGCGGTCAGCCTCATCATTTTCGTTCTCGCGCGGCTCAGCCCTACCGATCCGGTCAGCGTTATTCTCGGCGGTAAGCAGAGTTCCCAACAGACGATAGAGAACCTGCGGCACGAGTTCAATCTCGACCGGAGTGCGCCCGAACAGTATGCGATATGGGCGTCGGGCATGATTCGCGGCGATTTCGGGAAGAGCTTCAAGTACCGGCAGCAGGTGAGCGATCTGATCGCGCAGCGCCTGCCCGTCACGGGATGGATGGTCGCGCTCGCGGCGCTCATAGCCATCGCTGTCGCGATACCCGCGGGCATCGTCATGGCCGTGAAACAGCATCGATGGCAGGATACGGCCATCTCCGTCACGCAACTCTTTCTCGTCGCCTGTCCGCCGTTCCTGACGGCCATCATCATGATATGGATGCTCTACACCTACGCGCCCGGCATCGCGTTTACGGGCACGGCCGCGACCTTCCCCGAGTTTTTGCAGAGGATAGCGCTCCCCGCCATCGCGCTCTCGTTCGTCATGATCGCGCTCCTGTCGCGCATCATGAAGACCGGCATGGCCGAGGAACTGCGCTCCGACTATTTCATCGCTGCGAAGGCTAAGGGCATGAGGGAGCGCGACGTCATAATGAAGCATTGTTTTCGCAACGCGATCATCCCTGTCATAACGGCGCTTGGTACGATGATAGGCATTTTGCTCGTCGAATCCGTGCTCGTAGAGGAGGTCTTCTCGCTTCAGGGGCTGGGTTCGATACTCGTGGAGGGGGTCACCGCGTCGGACTATCCGCTCGTGCAGGGCATCACGATGTTCATGGTATTCATATTTATGACGATCTCGACCATTCTCGACATCGCGTACGGAATCATAGATCCTCGTATCAGAAAGGGAAAGGCGCTTGCGTAGGAAAGAGAAACTGAAGAGCTTTTTCACCGTGCCGGTAATGGCGTCGATGGCCGTGCTCGCGGGAGTGCTCGTCCTCGCGATCTTTGCGGGCGTGATCAGTCCGCACGATCCGAACGCGCTCGACGTTTCGAAGATTTTACAAAACCCGTCTTCGGAGTTTCTGCTCGGGACGGACAAATCAGGGCGGGATCTCTTCTCGCGCCTGATCTTCGGTGCTCGCAGCACGATGTTTTCCGCTATCTGCGTCGTCGCGTTGTCCGCCGTTATCGGCATCCCGGTCGGAATGGCAGCCGGCTATTTTCGCGGCTTCGCGGACAAGGTGATCATGCGCGTCTGCGACATCGTCCTGTCCTTTCCGTCACTGCTGCTGGCCTTCGTTCTCGTCGCGGCCTTTGGTCGCGGCATCGAGAACGTCATCATCGCGCTCGGCATACTCTACGTGCCCATGCTCGCGAAGCTGACGCGTTCGCTCGTCCTCGTGGAGAGCGGCAAAGTCTACGTCGAAGCCGCGCACTCCATCGGATTTTCCGACGGACACATCATGTTGCGTGAGATATTTCCGAACATCGTCTCCACGGTCGTCATTCAGCTCATGCTCGATGTCGGCTACGCGATACTGGATCTGTCAGCGATGAGCTTCCTCGGACTCGGTGTACAGCCGCCAACGGCGGACTGGGGCGCCATGCTTGAAGAGGGCCGCATACTCATTACATCGTCTCCTGTGGTGGCGCACGCCCACGGCTACGTGATAGTCTGACCGGGCTTGGCGGGGGC
>JAISZM010000027.1 GCA_031269205.1 Eubacteriales Family XIII. Incertae Sedis bacterium
CTCGGCATCTTCCCCGACATCATCGTGTTGCGCGCGCGCGGGCAGATAGACGATTCGATACGCCGCAAAGTCGCGCTGTTCTGCAACGTGAAGCTCGACCACGTCATCGCGAACCGGAACATACCGCTGCTCTACGAGGCGCCCCTCATGCTCGAGGAACAGCGCTTCAGCGAGATCGTCCTGAACCACCTCTGCATTGTGTCGGAGCCGCCGAACCTGTCCGCGTGGCGGGCCATGATAAAACGCGTCGCGGAGCGCGACAAGCTCGTGACGATAGGACTCGTCGGCAAGTACGTCAAGCTGCACGACGCGTACTATTCCGTGGCGCAGGCCCTGTTCCACGGAGGTTACGAGAACGAGGCTCAGATCGAGATCAGATGGATAGAGTCTGAGGATGTGACGGACGCCAAGGTGGGCAAGCTGCTCGGCGAGGTTGACGGCATCCTCGTGCCCGGCGGCTTCGGAGAGCGCGGCATACCCGGCATGATACGGGCGATACGCTACGCGAGGGAGAACAACCTGCCCTTCCTCGGGATATGCCTCGGTATGCAGACCGCGGTCATTGAGTTCGCGCGGAACGTGGCGAAGTTGGATCAGGCCAACTCGACGGAATTCGACGAGGCGACGCCCTACCCCGTCATCGATCTCATGGCGGATCAGCACGGCAACCTCCCGAAAGGCGGAACGATGCGGCTCGGCAGATATCCGTGCGTCATAGAGCCGGGCAGTGCGCTCCATCGGGCCTACGGGAAGGACGAGATAGGCGAGCGACACCGGCACCGATACGAAGTCAACAACGAGTACCGCGAGAGGTTCAGCACGCTCGGGCTGAAGGTGGTCGGCTTGTCGCCCGACGGCCGCCTCGTCGAGTCCGTGGAGCTGCCCGATAACGATTACTTCATCGGCGTGCAGTACCACCCCGAGTTCAAGAGCAGACCCGACCGCGCGCATCCGCTTTTCCGCGAGCTCATCAGGTTCGCCGCGAAAAGGAAGTACGGCTGATGTGCGGCATATTCGGCATAGCCTCGCCGCCCGGCGTCGAGGTGGACGCGGCGCGTGAGACGTTCTACGCGCTGTTCGCGCTGCAACACCGCGGGCAGGAGGCCTGTGGCATAGCCGCGGGCGACAAAGGGATCATCACCTGCCGCAAAGATGTGGGTCTCGTACTCGACGTATTCGACGGGGAGACGCTCGATTCCCTGAAGGGCAACATGGCCGTCGGCCACGTGAGATACTCGACGACGGGAGGCGAAAATATCGAGAACGCGCAGCCCGTGTCCGTCAGCCACATCAAGGGCAACCTCGCGATATCCCACAATGGAAACCTTGTGAACGCGAACGAACTCAGGCGTGAGATAGAGATGGAAGGCGGCATATTCCGCAGCACCTCAGACAGCGAGATCATAGCCTATACGATAGTGCGCGAGCGCCTGCGCTCGAACTCGATAGAGGAAGCCGTGAAAAAGGCGATGAGCCGCATTCGCGGGGCGTACAGCCTTCTCGCGATGAGCCCGCGCAAACTCATAGCCGCCAGAGACCCGAACGGGTTTCGCCCGCTCGTCCTCGGCAGACTCGGCTCCAGCTATATATTCGCGTCCGAGTCGTGCGCGATAGACGCGGTCGGCGGCAAATTCGTCCGCGACGTCGAGCCGGGCGAGATCATACTCGTCGAGAATGGAAATCTCACGTCTATCGACTCGGGGCTGAAAGCGGAGCAGTCCTTCTGCAGTTTTGAGTTCATCTATTTTTCCCGGCCCGACAGCGTACACCAGGGCGCGAGCGTCGAACTGGCGCGGCGCAGGATGGGGCGGGCGCTCGCGCGCGAGAGCGGCGTGGACGCGGACATCGTCGTGGCCGTGCCCGACAGCGGCGTACCCGCGGCGGCGGGATACGCGGAGGAGTCGGGGCTTCAGAACGTCGTGGGACTCATCAAGAACAGGTATATAGGCAGGACCTTCATCCAGCCGCACCAGAACCAGCGCGAGCGCGCCGTCCGGCTCAAGCTGAACCCGCTCGCGGCGAACGTCGCCGGTAAGCGCGTCGTCCTCATAGACGACAGCATCGTGCGCGGAACGACGTCGGCGCGCATCGTCGGCGCGCTGCGCGAAGCGGGCGCGGCCGAGGTGCATATGCGCGTCAGCGCGCCGCCGTTCAGATATCCCTGCTACTTCGGGACGGACGTGCCAGACAAGGATCGGCTCATAGCCGTCGGCAGGACGGAGAACGACATAGCGGAGATGCTCGGCGCGGATTCGCTCGCCTATCTGAACGTCGATACGCTGCGCCGCATCCTCGCCGAGGCGGGCATCCCGTCGTGCGCGGCCTGCTTCTCGGGCGACTACCCGATAGAGCCGCCGCAGGCGCGGGATACGGACATCTTCTCACAACCGATCATAACGCTGACAGGAAAATAGGCCGTCCGTGTGTCCGGTCGGTGACTATTCAGTCGCCACGCCATTTTTGTCCATCTCGGAACCCGATCTGAACAAAACTAGCGCGGCAACTGAATAGTTTCGATTTAATCACTGAACAGTGACAGAACAGTCACTCCGGCCTTGAAAAGCGCATATATTTTTAGTATGATTTAATTAAAATCCAGCAATCTTGAGAAAGAGACGAGGAAGATATGAGGATCTCGGTCAAAGGAAGGTACGCGCTCGCGGCGGCGGTGGACATCGCCGACCGGGCCGAGCGCGGCGGAAATATCTCGGCGAGCAGCATCGCCGACGAGCTAAAGATATCGAAGATATATCTTGAGCAGGTCTTTGCGCAGCTCAAAAAGGCGAACATACTGAACTCCGTCAAAGGGCCAAAGGGCGGGTATCGCCTCGCGAAAAACCCCGAGGAGACGACGGCGTGGGACGTGCTGACGGCGGTCGAACTCAGCATCACGGAAGCGCCCGAGGAAACCGTGAAGGAGAGCGCGCCGGATATCGAAATGGCCATCAGCGAGAACGTCTTCCGTCCTTTGGACGAGGCGGTCAAAGCTGTCTTGTCGGACATCACCGTGCGCGATCTGCTCGACTACGCGCGCAAGCAGGACGAGACGCTTTCGTTCGCGTCGGGCATTTGATCCGAACATCGCAGAGGGAGGGCATGGGCGTGACAGAGAGCGCTATCATCGCTTTGAGCGGCGGCGTGGATTCCTCCGTAGCCGCGCTTCTCACTCGCGACGCGGGTCTGAAATGCGTCGGTGTCACGATGAAACTCTTCGATAACGAGGATATGGCCGGAGGCGCGCGGGGCGACCGCGCGTGCTGCTCGCTGAAGGACGCCGACGACGCGGCGCGCGTCTGCGGTGTCCTCGGCATACCGTTCTACGTGTTCGACTTCACCGAGGATTTTCGCCGTGAAGTGATGGAGCGTTTCGCGGGCGGGTACGCGGCGGGACGCACGCCGAACCCCTGCATTGACTGCAATCGGTACATCAAGTACGACAGACTCTATCGGCGGGCGATGGGCATGGGCTTCGACCGCGTCGTGACGGGACACTACGCCCGCATAGGACGCGCGCCCGGTACGGGGCGGTGGTTGCTGAAACGGGCGGTCGACGAAACGAAAGATCAGAGCTATGTGCTCTACGGACTCACGCAAAACCAGCTCGCGCACACGGCCTTCCCGCTCGGGGACATGCGAAAGAACGAGGTGAGAGACCTCGCCGAGGCGAATGGCTTTGTCAACGCGCGCAAACGCGACAGTCAGGACATCTGCTTCGCGCCGGACGGACGCTACGCCCGTTTTATTGAAAACTTCTCGGGACGGGAGTGGCCGCCGGGGAATTTCGTGGACGCGGACGGCAAGGTTCTCGGCCGGCACGAAGGCATCATCCGGTACACGATAGGGCAGCGCAAGGGACTGGGTCGCGCTTTCGGCAGGCCGATGTACGTCGCGGCGATACGGCCGGAGACGAACGAGGTCGTGCTCGGCGCGGACGCCGAGCTTTGGAAGCGCGAGGCGCGCGTCGGCGACGTGAACCTCATATCCGCGCCGAGACTCGACAAACCCGTGCGCGTCACGGCGAAGATAAGGTATAATCAACAGGACAGCCCCGCGGTGGCCGAGCAGGTCGGGCCGGATGAAATACGTCTGACCTTCGACGAGCCGCAGCGCGCCGTGACGCGCGGCCAGGCGGCGGTGCTGTACGACGGCGATACGGTGGTGGGCGGCGGCGCGATACTGTAGATGATGAATGACGGATATGAAAATCTGCTCCGGATACTGGAAGGCTACGGCAGCGTCGCCGTGGCGTTTTCGGGCGGCGTCGACTCCACGTTGCTCCTGCACGCGGCGCGCGAGGCGCTCGGGGACGACGTGCTGGCCGTCACGGCGCGTTCGTGTTCCTTCCCCGCGCGCGAACTCGAAGAGGCCAAGGCGTTCTGCGCCGAGCGGGAGATTCGCCACTTCGTCACAGACTCCGAGGAACTCGACATCGAGGGATTTTCGAGCAATCCTCCAGATCGCTGCTACCTCTGCAAGACGGAACTGTTCGAGAAGATAGGCGATATAGCGCGCCGCGAGAATATGGCCCACGTGGCCGAGGGCAGCAACGCGGACGACGAGGGGGACTACCGCCCGGGACTCCGTGCCGTGGCCGAGCAGGGCGTGAAAAGCCCCTTGCGCGAGGCGGGCCTGACGAAGGGCGACATCAGGGAGATCAGCGCGCGGCTCGGCTTGCCGACCGCGGACAAACAGAGCTTCGCGTGCCTCTCGTCGCGCTTCGTCTACGGGGAGACGATCACCGAGGAGAAGCTGGCGAGGGTGGACAAGGCCGAGCAATTACTGCTCGACCTCGGTTTTACGCAGGTGCGCGTGAGGATACACGGAGAGGCGGGCGAGCAGGCTCGCATAGAGATCGCGCCGAACGAGTTCGCGCGGCTCATAGTCGACGAGACGCGGGAACGCGTCGTGAGGGAGTTCACGAGCATAGGCTTCACGTACGTGTCGCTCGACCTCGCGGGCTACCGCACGGGCAGCATGAACGCGACGCTTTGACGGCTCGCGCCGCGCGGGCGGCGGTCCGCGGGTAACAGGGCGCGCGGGCGACGGCTCGCAGGTAACAGCGCACGCGCGGGCGACGGCTCGCGAAATGGGTGGAGTGGGACACTATGTTATTCGACGCGAAGAAGGTATTCATCATCGTGGGCATCATCGTCGGCATCATGTCGGTGATCATTATCGCCGTCCTGTACGCGGCCGGGATTTTCTCGTTCAACGAACGCGACGCTATCTACGAGGGAACGCTCAACGATAGGTATTTGACCACGGCGGCCCTGACGGCCGACAGCGAACCCCTGGACAGCGAGACGGCGAGTCTGCTGACCGACTCGGATAACGCCACCATCCTTCCGGATACGGCTGAGGACAGCGAAACGACGGACTCGGGCTTGAGTGCCGACGCCGCCGAGGACAGGATATTGATTCGGGCGAGGGCTCTGCTCTTCCAGGAGGACGGCGAGCTCGTCGCGAGCGGGTTCGCGCTGGAAAACGACAGCAAATTCGCTCTCATCAAGAGCGTCAACTATCTGAACGTAAAGAGTCCGGGTGATTTTCCGCACATGAATAGGACGCGCGACATGCTCTCATACGGAGAGGTGGACGACGTCCTGGAGGCGGGCGGATATTTCCGCGTGGAGCGGGACGGGTACTACCTCTCGGGTCGGATAACGCCCGAATTGTCCACCTTTTTGGAGTGATTCTTTATAATTCCTTTTAATTTTTCAATAGAATCTTGACAAAAAGCAGTAAAATGCTGTGACCCGCCCTCTTATCGTTTAAGAGGGCGGGATTCCGTGCGGCACAGCGGTTCGGACATCCTTTGAGGGTAGAGACAAAGGAATAAAATCATGAAACTTAATTTTTTTTGTTCAGATTTGTTTGGTCGCGGGTTTTTTGGGTATATAGATAGCCGTGGGACGCTTTTGCGCGTCGCGGCGGATCGTCGCGCGAGGGGAAAAAGCGAAGGTATTTAGAGGGACTTACATGAAACGGCATACGGAAAAAAAATACGAAGAGACGTGCTTTAGTGCGGTCTCGAAGAAGAGGATGGCGCTTGTGTTGGGCTCGCTTGGCCTGACCGCGGTGTTGTTCATGACGACTTTGTCCATCCCTCTGCCCACGCTGGCCACCGGCGAACCCGCGGGAGCGGAGACGCCCGCGGTGGAAGACGCGTCCGCGCCCGAAATAGAAGAGACTCCCGAAAAGACAGGCGAAGAACCCTCGCCGGAGAAGGAAACACCCTCAGATGAAACATCGCCGGATGAGGAAACCCCCGAGGAATCGCCGGATCAGAAGCAACCGGAAGAACCGGACGCGCAGGAGACTCCGACGGGAGCATCCGTATCCTCACCGAAATCGACCACCCCGGCGTCCGGCGATACCGCATCTGCCAAGAGCGGACTCCGCGGAGGCGTGTCGCTGAGGGATGGTGGTTCCTATGTCATCGACCTCAGCGTGGATCCGGGCGACCCGGATTTGGAGGATAACTACACTCAAGAAGGAGTCTCTGTGGAGGATGACGCAGGGGAATGGATACTGACATTCGATGGGGACGCGAGCGGTAACGAGTACATTCTAATGCAGTCCGAGACTACGGCACTCATTCAGTCTATCCGCGTGGGAAGCGCCGTAAGCGATATCAGGATTGTGCTTAACGGGATCAGCGTAACGTCCAACTCCTCAAATGACAATCCGGCGTTAGACCTGAGAGGAGGGAACGTAGATCTGGTTCTCTCTGCCGAAAATTATCTGAAAAGCGAGGGATCAAACGCGGCGTTACGCGTATCCCAAGACGCATCGGTCACCATCACCGGAAACGGCGGCAAATTGGAGGCGATAGGCGGAAACGAGAGCGCGGGCATAGGCGGCGGTTCTTATGACACCGTGGGAGAGATCAACATCGGCGACGACGTCAACGACGTCGATGTCGCAGCGACTGGCGGCGATTATGGCGCGGGCATCGGCAGCGGCAACAATGGCGAAGGGGGTTCTATCAACATAGGCGGCGACGCTAGGGCTACGGTCAACGCCACGGGCGGATTGCACGGCGCGGGCATAGGCGGCGGCTATGGAGACAACGGGGGCGAGATAACTGTCGGCGGCAACGCTGTGGTCGAAGCCTGGGGCATGGGCGGCGGCGCGGGCATAGGCGGCGGATATAATGTCAATGCCACAAATAACTATGCCTCTATCGAAATCAAAGAAGGGGCTAACGTCACGGCGACGGCGGATCGATCCAGTTCTGGTTCTAACGCGGGCGGCGGCGCGGGCATAGGCGGCGGATATCAGAGTATGATGGAGAGTATCGTCGTCAGCGGCGACGCTGTGGTCGACGCGACCGGTTCAGGCGGCGGCTCGGGTGTAGGCTCAGGTAACAACGGTAATGTGAGCAGTATCCTCATCAGCGGCACGGCTAACGTCACCGCGACGGGCGCCACCAACCTGTATGGTGAAGGCGACGGCGCGGGCATAGGCGGCTTCGGCACCGCCGCCGCCACCGATAAAACCGAGATCAGCATCACTGGCGGCACGGTAACTGCGAAGGGTTCAGGCATAGGCGCGGGCATAGGCTGTAATAACCTCGGCGTGGGCGCCTCCATCAAAATCTCCGACGCCGTAGTCACCGCAACAGGCGGCTCTTCCACCGACTCAGGTGGCTCCGGAATCGGCGGCAGTAACCATGATATCGATATAGACTCCACGGCGAAGGTCAAGGCATACGCGTTGCTCCCGGAGAACGCTATATGGGCACCTGCGAGCCACACGGGCGATGGCTACTATGTCAACGCGTATTTTACCACAACGGATACGCAGAAATGGAACAACGCTCCGGCGCAGCTGGACATCTACGCGAACGGCGGCACCACCATGACCGATGATCTGACGCTGACGCTTCCGCCGCGCTACGCCAGCTTCGCCTACACCACGGGCGCCACCGAAGGGCGGAACGACAGGATACTGGCGCACTCGCCCGAGTCATCCGTATACAAGGATCCACCTTCGCCGGTCACCGCAAACTACGTGGTAGTGCGTAAAGAGGGAGAGGGCACAAGTTCGCATATCCCCTCGGTGAGGGACTCTTCAAAGCTCAAAGTCGAGCTTGTGAAGGGTACCGCGGGCTTGCTTTCAGTCACGAATATCAGAAATGATAACGCCACTTTTGTGAACAAAGGGCAGTTCTTAGTGCCGAGCGAGGATGGCTTTTACCAGCAAAACGGCTTCTTCTACCTCTGCTACTCCCTTCAGTCACTGACTGATAGTAATGGTATACTCATGTATCAAGAAGGGGA
>JAISZM010000096.1 GCA_031269205.1 Eubacteriales Family XIII. Incertae Sedis bacterium
CGAGGAAATGTTCATTGAAAACGGTTTCCAGGGGCTGCTCGCGAAACCTATAGACGTGCAGAAACTGGATGAGACGCTGCGAAAATGGGTCACGAAAGTATAGGTCAGCAATAAAATGATTGCTATCTTTGCGGCTGATAGCGAGTGGGGGATCGGCAGAGGCGTCAGACTGCCGTGGAGGTTGCCGGGCGATCTCGCCTATTTCAAGGAGCGTACGATGGGTGGTGTCGTCGTCATGGGTCGCCGCACGTTCGAATCGATAGCGGCGGTCAACGAGCCGGTGGCGTCACACTCGTGCGGTGCGGGAGAAGCCGCGCGCGGCTCGGGCGACGATGCGGCGGGAACGACGCCAGGCTCGGGCGTGGGGACGGTTCCGCGACCTCTGCCCGGCAGAACGAATATCGTGCTGACCCGCGACGCGGGCTACACCGTTCCCGGCGTCACTGTCGCGCACTCTACAGGCGAGCTTCTTGAACTGCTGAACGCGTTGACGCCGTGCGCTGGCGCGGATTCGCCGGAGATCTATGGAAACGCAGACGCCTCGGAAGCGCGCGGCGCCGGAGGCCGCGGCGTCTATGTCTGCGGCGGCGCGGAGGTCTATCGGCTGCTCATGCCGTATACGGATATCTGCCTGGCGACGCGCATAGAAGCCTCGTTCGGCGCGGATACGTTTTTCCCCATTGAATCGGAACGTGCGGACGGTACAGGCTTCGTGGCCTTGGGTTCGGACGGCTCGAGGCGGCGCTTCGTATTCGCGAACGAATCGGAACCCGTCACGGAGATCGACATCGCGAGCGGCCGAACGGTCACGTACCGCTTCCGCGAATATCGCGCCGACAGGTTCAGCCGGTGAGGGAACGGACGGCGATCTGCGTGCGGTGCTCCAGCCCCGTCTTTTCGAGAATGGTAGACACGTGGTTTCTGACCGTTCCGTTCGATATGAAGAGCCTCTCGGCTATCTCCGCGTTCGACAGCCCTTCGGCGATCAGTCCCACGACCTCCTTCTCGCGCGAGGTCAGGCAGCTGAATATGTTTCCCTCCGCAGCCTCGCCGGAATCCGGCTCGCGTATCGCGCTCCTTATATAATCTATGACGTCGGGCGCGAAAACCGCGCCGCCCTTCGCGACCGTTTCGATGGCCGATATGATGCGTTCGGGCGGGCTGTTCTTGAGTATGTAGCCGCGCGCCCCGGACTTCAGCGCGCGGTTTATCAGTTCCGGTTCATCGAATGTCGTTAACAGGAGCGGTGCGGCGAGTCCGTCCCTCGTTATCGCTTCGGCCGCTTCCACCCCGTCCGCGCCGGGCATTCGAATGTCGAGCAGCGCGACATCGGGCCGCAGCTCGCGGCAGAGCTTCACGGCCTCTGCGCCGTTCGACGCTTTGGCGAGGAGTTCTATGCCGTCGCTCGCCGAAAGTATCATCGAAAGTCCCTGCACTATTATCGGGTCGTCGTCGGCTATTATCACTCTTATCATCGGACTTCCTTTCTCTTACGGGAAAAGCTTCACGTATGCGGCTTTGACAAACGCCCAAGAGTCGCCATCGACCGCCGTCCTGTTACATAATATAAATTCCCATGCTTTAAATGGCATGATAAGATCAGCCCCGTTGCGGGAATGTCATCACCACCCGGAAGCCGCCTGATCCGTGTCGGAAAAAACAGCGGCCGTACGTGAGCGCACAGCGCTCCTCCATGTTCTGGAGGCCCATGCCTTTGCTCACAGAGACATCGACGTTTTTTTCGCGCTCCCTCGCCTCATCCCGCGCCCCGAACGAGTCCGTCCCGCTTCCGTCGTCCGATATCTCCACGGTTAGCAGCTTGTTGCTGTTCATCACAGACACGTTGAACGCTGTGGCGTCCGAATGTTTCAAGGTGTTCGTCATAGCCTCCAGCATGTTATCCATGACGCAGGCCCATATCCCGCTGCCCACGCCGTCCATGTCGCCCTCCGTCGCCAGGGCGGCGCGCATAGGGGGATGGTTCGCCTCGAACAAAGCGAGTTCCGCGCGTATGCGCGCGATGTTCACCTCGGACGCGTCTGAGCGCTCCTCGCGCAGGACGGCGCGTATCTTGTCCGTGCTTTCTCTCAGATTTTCCGTCACGCGGCGCAGTGTCTCGCGGGCGCGCGCCGGGTCGTCGTCCATTATCATGTCCGCGCCCTCGAGCAACAGTATGCTCCCCGACATGCCGTGCCCGATCTCGTCGTGGATGCGCGCGGCGAGCCTGTTGCGCTCCTCGAGTTTGAAGATGCGTCCCATGTTCTTCGCGAGCCTGCTTTGATCGTTCACGCGCTCCCGCAGTACTTCGACGCGGTCGCCTCTCTCGTCGGCCTCGCGGCGCGCGGCGTCCCTCCTGCCGAGGATCGTCAGCACGTAGATCGACGCGGCCCCAGTGAGCGCGGACTCCGCGATGAGTGTGGCGTCCGGCGAGAGGACGAAGACTCCCGCCGCGCAGATTGCGGAGGTCGCGGCGATGAGCGCGGGAAGCGCCGCGGTGTCGCAGAGTACGGAAACTGCCGTCACCGCTATCAGGGGCAGGGCTGTGCTTGGCGAGCAGATGACCGCCGGCACGCAGGCCGCAACGGACAGAACGCCGGCGACGGGGTGCGGGGCGCGCATGGCGCGCGACAAAAGCGCCGCGCAGACGAGCACCGCGACGGCGAGCACAAGGACGGCGGCAAGATCCGACGGGCGCGCGACGTCCCGCGCCGCGGGAACCAAAAGGAACTCGCCCGAGAAAGTAGCCGCCCCGCCCCCGGCAAAGCCGAGAGCGGCGGCGGACAAAGTGGCTATGCAGAGAAACACGTCACGCTCTTTCATAAAAGAATTCTATCACGAATCGCAGCAAACAGCGCCTTCGCAATCACAAAGCACATTTCACCGCGCCAAGGCGCGCTCATCCCCTTTGTTTCCCGCGAAGCGTAGGCCCGACAGTATGAGCAGCAGCAGCGAGGCGAGCAGCAGTATGGCGAGCGGTATGCCGGGCGCGCCGGCGCCGTTCTCGTAGGAATAGACGGCCTCGTAGAACCAGTGCTGCGGCGTGAACTTCGACAGGGACTGGAACAGCGGCGGCGCGTACTCCAAGGGGAACCACGCGCCGCCGAGCATGGACGTGATGGTGCTGACCGCGACGGCAGCGGCGACCATTCCACCGAAGCTCGGCATGATTATGCCGACGAAGATGCCGAAGGCGTTTACGAGTACGGCGAACGCGAACAGCATGAGTGCGGTGATGCCGAAGGGTACGCCCGAGTAGGAACCCGAGGCGTGCCAGACGAGCAGGGCGGGGCCTTCGATGAGCAGGGAGATGACGAAACCGATGGCGGCGATGGACGCGACGTATTCCACGGACGTGACGTTGCTCGCTCTGACGCGCCTGAACGTGCCGTCGAGCCTGTCCGTGTGGAGCATCTGCGCTATCGCGATGGACAGTATGAAACTGAACATCATGAAGAAGCCGAGCATGAACCAGTAGCCTTCCTTTTGAGATTCCCGCCGCGCGAGTTCCGCGTCCCCGCGTCCGGTCTCTACGTCTGATTCAAGTCTGCCGGCTTCCGTCAACATCCTCTCAAAGACCGCCGCGTCGCCGTCCGCGGCCGCGGCGAGCACGGACGCGGAAGCCAGGTAGGACTCAAAGTAACCGTTCACGAAGGCCTTGTTCGCGTAGTCGTCGAGGAAGGTCAGTTCCACGGGCTTCGGGTCGCCCGCGAGCAGGGCGCTCTGGAAGCCTTCGGGTATCTCAGC
>JAISZM010000015.1 GCA_031269205.1 Eubacteriales Family XIII. Incertae Sedis bacterium
GCTAAAAATGAATGGAACGGGAGAAGTTGATTAAAAAAATGATTGTTTGATTCAATCAAGCATTCCAAATTTGTCCAGGGGAGGGGGTTGTGTAATCTCTCTGGGCACGTAGTAGGGAGGTCACCTTGTCAAAGAAGTTAAGATTGTTGGTCGTTGATGACATCGACATCAACCGTCTGATAATATCGGAGCTTTTTGCCGGAAAGTATGAGGTCTTGGAAGCTTCAAACGGCAAGGAAGCGCTCGATATTATCAACGACGAGGATTCGGATCTCGCTATAGTGTTGCTAGACATGGTCATGCCCGTGATGGACGGCTTCGGTGTACTGAAGGCTATGAATGAAAGCGGGAAGATTAACAACATCCCCGTCATTCTCGTCACGAGCGAGGACGACGACGAGATGGCGCTGGAGAGTTACAGTCTCGGCGTTTCCGACGTCATTCACAAGCCGTTCAACGCGTCCATCGTCAATCAACGCGTCATGAACGTGATTGACCTCTACGTGTACAAGAACCACCTAGAGGAAAAGCTGGTCGAGCAGAAGGACGAGTTGGTAAAGCAGGAAGGGCGCATCAAGCAGATGAACTCGTCGCTCATCGATACGCTTTCGGCGACGGTAGAGTTTCGTGACCTCGAGTCGGGCAAGCATATACAGCGCACGCGAATGCTCATCAAGCTCATTCTCGAAAACATCAGGGACCAGTATTCCCTTACGGACGAGCAGATCGAACTCATCTCGTCGGCGTCGGCCCTGCACGATGTGGGGAAGATAGCCATTCCCGACGCGGTGTTGCTGAAGCCGGGCAGACTCACGCCCGAGGAGTACGAGGTGATGAAGACGCATACGACGAGAGGGAGCGAAATCATCGAGAGACTGGACATGCTGAAGGACGAGGAGTATTACGCGTACTGCCACGACATCTGTCGCCACCACCACGAGCGGTACGACGGCAAAGGCTATCCCGACGGACTGGCGGGCGAGAATATCCCGATTTGGGCACAGGCGGCCGCGCTGACGGATGTGTACGACGCGCTCACAAGCAAGAGGGTGTACAAAGACGCCTACACGCACGAGCAGGCCATAGACATGATAATGAACGGCGAGTGCGGCCAGTTCAACCCAAGGCTGATAGAGGTAATGCAGAAGATATCGCCGCGGCTAAAAGAGCTAGCAGAAAAACTCTCGGACTAGAGGGAACCGGACGTTAGCAAAAACCAGAGTTATTACCCCGGCACGAATTTCCTGCGGGTCGCTGCCGGGGTAATAAATATTGCCCGCAAAGCCAAGCAAGTGGTATAATAAATGCGGAAAAAGGAACAAATAATGCGCAGGATTTTTCCCGTTTGGCAAGGCGCGCGAGTGACCGACGAAGGCATGTACTCAGACGTACATAACTGAGGAGAGAGCGAGCAGCAACGACGCCAAACGAGAAAAAGACAAGCATTATGGGGATGTAAGGGTTTCGACGGGAGCGTCGAAGCAGGATAAGCGAGCCGTAGTCGCCGAGTCTACGTAAAAAGCGGCACGTTAAAGATAAACGGAAAAACTAAACCCAATCTCGCACTAGCTGCTTGAGGCAGCCGCGACGTCGGCCTGAGTTCACCCGCAGGCACAGGGTCCGACGCAAGAATGCGGGAAAACTCTCGGGCGACTCCCGTAACCCGAGGGGACTAACGGGATAGCGGAGGCCGGTACGCGCCGGTGAAGATCGGCCGAAGCGAACAAAGCAGCGCCGGCTGCGCTCGGAGAAATTCCTGATGGAGACGCTTTCGGACGCGGGTTCGACTCCCGCCATCTCCACCACTGCGAGTGGCGTTATGGGATCGCAGATTCCAAATCCCTATCGCCACTCGCACCAAACCCAGGTGGAGGCACAGACGCGGAAACCGGAGATGTATTGTTCGTTTTCCGGCTACTAGAGGAGGTATTGTTTATGGGTGATGTTGATACAAAGTACATTGATGTGGCGGGCGGTACGGCTCGCGTCGGGGGCAACGAGTCCCTCTATCGCAGGTTGCTCGGCAAGTTTGAGGCGAGCGTCGACATGGCGAGCTTCAACTCCGCCATCGCCTCGAGGAACTTCGATGAGGCGGGCAAGGTAGTGCACGCCGCGAAGGGCGCGGCGGGGAATCTCTCGCTGACGGCCTTCTTTGAGGAAAGTTCCATTCTCATGGAGCAACTGCGCGGAGGAGGAGTCCCGCAGGATCGGGATGTCGCGTTGTTCAGGAGTTTGTACGAAGAGACGAAGCAGGCTATCAACACCTACCTCGCTTGAAGAAAAAGCTCAACAAAAAGGGGAGTCGAACAAAGTCGACTCCCTTATTTTTTCGTCTTTGCGCCACGCGGCGCGGTCAAAGCTCAAAACCCCAGATACTGCGCCAATTCGGCCTTGTTGTTCACCCTCTCTCGCGCGTTCTCTTCGGATATCGTTCCTCTCCTGACCAAGTCCGCGAGATCGCCCGCCAGCGTGTGCATACCGACCGCCGCGCCCGACTGCATGGTCGAGCCGAGCTGATGGTATTTGCCTTCTCGTATCAAGTTCAGCACCGCGTCCGTTCCTACGAGGATCTCCGTGGCGGCGATGCGCCCGCTGCGGTCCGCCTTCGGTATGAGCGTCTGCGTGATGACGCCGCGCAGCACGCCCGAAAGCTGCGACCGTATCATGCCCTGACTGTGCGAGGGATAGACGTCCACGATACGGTCGAGGGTCTGAGCCGCGCCCGTCGTGTGCAAGGTCGAAAAAACCAGATGCCCCGTCTCCGCCGCCGTGACCGCCGCTGAGATCGTTTCGTAGTCGCGCATCTCGCCGACGAGAATGACATCGGGGTCTTCGCGCATCGCCGAGCGCAGCGCGTCCGAGAACGAAGCCACGTCGCGGTGCAACTCGCGCTGATGCACGAGGCAATTCTTGCTGCTATGCACGTATTCTATCGGGTCCTCTATCGTTATCACGTGGGCCTTACGGTGTACGTTAATATAGTCGATCATGGCCGCGAGCGTCGTGGACTTGCCCGAACCCGTGGGGCCCGTGACGAGTACGATACCGCGTGGTTGATTGGCGAGCGTCGTGATCGCCGCCGGGAGCGCGAGGTCTTCGAGCGTCGGGATGTCGTTCCTCAGTATACGGATGGCCGCCGCGAGCTCTTTCTGCTGATGGTAGACGTTCACGCGGTAGCGATGCCCGTCGTCGTCCTCGAAGCTGAAATCGAGATCCTTGCCGAGCTGCAGTTCCTCCGTCTGAAATCCGCTCAGAAGGGACAGTATGAGCGCGCGATAATCCTCGCGCGAACCTTCAAAAGGTCCGATGAAAAGTTCTCCGAGCTTGCGAAAGGTCGGCGGCTGGTGCGACGTGATATGCAGATCGCTGCAGTCGTTTTGCTGAGCGTACTCCGTGAGCGTTGCGATGCTTAACATAGAATTCTCCTTTATACCCCATTATCACGTAACATTGTCTGCCGCGTCCGAGCGTCTTTCCGCGAAAGGGAGGAAGGGACGTCAGTCCACGGTCTCCCCTATCTTCAGGTATTCTTCCATCGACGTGATCCCCTGGACGACGAGGTCGTGCGCGCGTTCGCGCAGCGTCGCCATACCCATCTCCTTGCGCGCGAACTCGTAGAGGGACGAGATAGGCGCGCTCTCGGCTATCATGCGCTGCATCTTCTTGTTGACGAGTACGATCTCATGGACGGCCGTCCTTCCCTTGTATCCCGTCTGGTTGCAGACGTGACAGCCCGTGCCGCGGCGCAGTTTCTGCACCCGGTCGCGTGTCTCGCGCAGCGTGAGCAATTCGAGATCGCTCACCTCGTACTCTTCCATACAGTGCGGGCATATCTTCCTTATCAGCCTCTGCGCGACGAGTCCGACCACCGAGTTGCCGACGAGATAGGGCGGTACGCCCATATCCTCCAGCCTTACGATAGACGCGAGCGCGTCGTTCGTGTGGAGCGTGGACAGCACGAGATGGCCCGTGATAGCCGCGCTGACCGATATCGACGCGGTCTCCGCGTCCCTCGTCTCGCCGACCATGATGATGTCGGGATCCTGACGCAACAGCGAGCGAAGTCCCGTCTCGAACGTCAACCCCGCCATGTTGTTCACCTGCACCTGGTTGATGCCTTCGAGGTTGCGCTCCACGGGATCCTCGATGGACGAGATGTTGATCGGCTTGGCTTTGAATTTGTCGAGAGCCATGTACATGGTCGTCGTCTTGCCGCTGCCGGTCGGTCCCGTAATGTAGATGATACCGTTCGGATGGGCGAGGATGTCGATGAACTTCTGATAGTCCTCGTCCGTCATGCCGAAGTGCTCCGCGTGATCGATCTGCGTGTTCGTGGAGAGGAAACGCAGCACAGCCTTCTCGCCGTATACGGTCGGGATGACGGAGAGCCGGATGTTCAGATCCGCGTCGCCGATATTCACCCGATAGTGCCCGTCCTGCGGCAACCGTTTCTCGGCGATGTCGAGATTGCTCATTATCTTCAGCCGCACGATAAGCGCGGGATGTATATTCTTCGGGATATCGGCGTAGTCCACAAGCGCGCCGTCGACGCGCATACGCACCTTGCACGACTGATCGAACGGCTCGAGATGCAGGTCGCTCGCTCCGTTGTTGAACGCCCTGAGCATGAGACTGTTCAGCAGGTTCACGACAGGCGTGGAGTCGTCTCCGACCTCGACGGTGTTTATCTCTTCAATCTCGGGGAAGAGGCTCGAGTAGTCGGTGTCCGCCTTGCTCACGGCCTCGCGCGCTTCCACCTCCGAATAATAATGCCGGATGGCGTTTTCGATGCCGGCGCGGTCGCTGATCATGAGCTCCACGGGCATACCCGCGACCTGCTGCAACTCCTCGACGCCGTAGAAGTTCAGAGGGTCGTTGATGGCGAGGTGTAGATGACCTTCATGCTCCTCGACGGCGAGGGCAAGGTGCTTCTCAGCGAGTGAGCGCGGTATGAGCGAGACGACGTTCGTGTCCACACGCGCCGTTTCGAGATTGATGACAGGTATGCCGAGCTTGTGCGACAACGCCTCGATGACCTCGGCTTCCGTCACGAAACCCAGCTGAATCACAGCGCTTCCGAGGCGTATATTGTTCGCTTTCTGGTACTCTAAGGCTTTCTGGAGCTGCTCGTCGTCTAAGTAACCGTATTCCTTGAGTAAATCACCTATGCGTACCTGCCTGTTATCCGCCATTCCTTCTCCTTGTGTCGGTTTTCGTTATTTATCCGTTTGCCAACCTGATTTGTGCATACGTCGAGCCTACGGTAAAACCGATTCGTTGAGCGAGTCAATGACCGCCCCATCCACGGGGGCATCCTCGGAAGGTGCGCTCTGTACTTCGTTTTCGATGAACACGTACAGCTTCATCACAATGGAGAAACTACCGCTGCTTTCCTCCTCCCCGCCGCCGCCGGCCTCCGAGTACGAGAAGCTCATTATCTCCGCGCTCTCCACCTTCGCTACTCTGCTGAGGAGTTTGCGCAGATTGCTCCATCCACCATCGACCGTCACGTTCAAGCTGTACGAATATATGTTGTTGCGCGCCTCCGGCTCCGCCGTTTCGCCCTCGCCCTCGCCCTCGGCGCCGTCCTCCGACGAGGCTTCGCCCTCCAACGAGGCGTCGCCCTCGGGAATATCGCCCAACGACGCTACCGTTTCATCCGCGTACGCGGTGAGAAAAAACGGAGCGAACGGTGTATCCGTAAGCGCACCCGTGATATTCGCGTCGATGTCCACAGGAGTCACTCTCACATCCGAAGCGGAGTCGTCGCCCGTAGAGTCGTCGACGGAGGCGGCGTCAGTTCCTTCCGCGTCCTCCGGCGCCGCCTGCTCTTCCTCCGCCGCGGCAGGCTCCGCCTGGGGTTCCGGATTTTCCGTGAGCAGTTCCGGAACGAGAGGCGCGGAGACGAAAGGAATCAGCACCTCTGGCGTCAAGGGCGACATGGTCAAAGCCTGCGGGTCGAATCCCGCTTTCACGAAGAAACCCGTCACCATCGAGTCGAGAGCCTCAGGGGTCATCCGCGTGAACAGTCGTTTTCTAGCCTCCTTGTACACATCTTTGGCTTCGGCAATCTGTTCGCTCGCGCCTATGCCCTGCGCTATCACCGCATCGTATTCCTGCTGCAACTCTTCCGCCTGCATGGCCTCCTTCTCGAGCGCTTCCAGCCGTTCGAGTCCGGGTTGGAACAGAAAAAAGTAGAACGCGCAGGCGCCGCCTATGACGATGACCGCGATGAGCATAGTCAACTCGCGCGATGAAAGTCTGCCGAAAATCGAGGCTCCCGGACCTCGCCGTTGTGTCGCCGCCTCATTGTTTTTCATCTTAGTCGCCATGAATCTACTCCGATGTTTCCTTCTTCTTTGCCTTCTCTTCCGCCGCCTTCTCCTTAAATATCTCGCGCTCCTCGTCCGTATTCACGAGGCAGGTGACGCTGAAGGTATATTCCGCCACCGTGATCTGCGTCTCTATGATCGAGCCGTCCGTCGTCGTCTGAGGTTCGCCCGGAATGGTCGTCATGCCGCCCGCGTAGCCGCTGTAATTCACGTCGCTGAAGGCGCCGCTCGCTCTCAGGTCGGCTATGAATATCGGGATGCGCGTGGCGCTCCCGCAACTCCCGTTGAAACTCAGTATCCCCGACGTGCGGTCGTACATGATATTCGTCATATCGACCTTGCCTTCCGCTATTGCGAACAGCTTCTTGAAATCCGCCGAAGTCATATCGGGATACGAATTGATCGCCTCCACAGCTCCGGCGAGCGCTTGGGAGTTCACGCGCGCCACGCTTGCCTCCTGCTGGTCGGCGAGCGAGGCGTTGTACTGCGCCTGGATCTCGGGATCCTCCACGTAGGCGGTGGCGAGGTCGCGCCGCTCCGTGAGGGCTTCCGTCTCCCTGTAAGTATGCAGAAAGAAAAACGCGACCGCGGCGACTACAATCACTATCAGCGCTATCACGACGACGGCGCCCGTGCCGGCTTTTTTCCGGCGCTTACCGCGGTCGAGCGCGGTCAGCAGATTCAACTCTTTGTTTTTTTTCGTTTTAGCCATCACGCACTCACTTCTTCAGCAAATTGCCCAAATTCAGCAGGTATCCGCCGGCGTCGAAGTACAGCCCTTCCGTCGTCGCCGCCGCGTCCTGCAAGGTGATTCTGTCGGACATATCGAGACTTCGTATCTCTATGCCGAGGTAGGTCAGGGAGAGCTGCATGGCGCTTACCTGCGCCTCGCTCGCGCCCGCTATGTAGGCGGCCGTGATCGCCGCGCTGTCCTTCTGCGTCTTGTTGAACTGTATCATCGAGGAGATGTTGCCGCCTATCTCGTCTACCAGCTCGGGATCGTCGCTCGCGTGCGTGAGCCGGTAGCGGTTCGCGACGACGTAGTTGCCGTTCTCGAACAACGTCAGCGCGAGCGAACGCTCGTCGATAAAGACAAGGACGATCGAACCCTGCTGTAATTGCGGCAAAAACCGCGCGAGTTTTATCTGACAGTTCAGGCCGATGTCGATGCGCTTCAGATCGAACCCCGCGTTGACGAGCGTCTTGCGGTATACTTCGAGCAAGTCGCGCGCGACGCCGACCGCGAGTATCTGCGTCCCGCCCGACGGCCCGCTCGGTGAGAGTATGGTGTAGTCGTAGACATTGTTATCGTTCCCGCCCTCGCCGTACTGGCTGTATTCGCGGCTGATGAAATTCAGCACCATGTCGTCGGAGACGGGCGGCACCTCGAGACTCTTCGCCTGTATGCTGTTGTTGTTGATGACGAGCAACGTCGGCTCCTTGGCGAGCTCGTAGTCGTTGTTGACCCCCGCGAAAAAGCGAGTCATGACATCCTCGTCCGTGATGATGCCGTTGATCATCCCGCCCGCGGGCAGGAGCAACTCAGCGAACTTGCGCACCTTCACGGTCTTCGCGTCCGCGTCGCCCGACACGAACTTCAAGTGTGTGGGTGAGCAGTATATCGAATTACTCATGTATCATTTCTCCTCACCTGACGCTACGCCCCGGCTCCGATGTTTTGGTACAGCTGGAATATAGGCATCATTACGGATATCATGACGAAGGCCACGATGCCCGCCATGAACACTATGAGAGTAGGCTCGAGCATAGTGATCAGCCTCGTCGTCGCCATCTCCGAATCGTAGTCGTATTGGTCTGCCGTCGATTCGAGCATCTGCTCGAGACGTCCGCTCTCCTCTCCGATCAATATAGTGGAGAGTAATTTTCGTTCAAACCCGTTCACTCCGCTGAGCGCCTGCGAGAGAGTGCGTCCGTTCCCGAGTGCGTCTATCACGTCGTCAAACTGCCACTCGATGTATTTGTTGCCTACCGTATTGCGCGCGATAGTGAGCGCCTGTATCATAGGGATGCCGCTCACGTAGAGCGACGACAGAGTGCGCGCGAAACGCCCCGTGTATATCGTGCTGAGAAGGATGCCGATCTTCGGCAGTCTCAGCAATACCTTGTGGAGCCACCGCTTCGGCACGGGCTGACGGAACGTGTACCAGAGTACGCCCGCGATCACGCCGATGATAATGCCGAGCAGCCAGTAATAGTTCGTGAGGAAGTGGCTGATTCCCATGACAGCCCGCGTCGGCAGCGGCAGAGAATCCATGCTCTCGAACATCGAGAAGAAATTCGGCAGAACGAACGTGAAGATGATGAGTACCACGCCGACAATCATGATCACGAGTATGATGGGGTAGACCGTGGCGCTCCTAAGTTTTTGATTCAGCTTGTGTTGCTTGTCGAAGGTGTCCGCCATCTTGTGCGCGGTGACATCCATGCGACCCGAACTCTCGCCCGCCCTCATCATGCTGATGAGGAGTTCGGGGAAAGCCTTGCCCTGCTTCGCCATCGTTTCCGACAGCGTGGTTCCGCGCTGCAGCTCCGCGATCATGGCCTGATAAATTTTCTTGATGTGAGGCTTGGAGTCGCGCTGTTCTATGATCATCATAGCGCGTATGAGCGTGATGCCCGAGGACAGCATAGCGGCGAGCTGGCGACAAAAATCCGCCACCTCGTTTGTCTTCATCTTCGGCATGTTCACTCTCGCTTCGTTGAGAGTCGCGCTCGTGAGGAAAAGCCCTTCCTTATTTAGAAGGCTGCCGAGTTGGGCTTCGCTGGCTGCATTCATGCGCCCGCTTGTCCGGGAGCCGTCCATAGCGACGGCACTGTACCGATAAGATGGCATACAATAATTCCTGTCAGTCCCTTAACCTTTGAGCGAGTATAAAAAGTATACCTTAATACCACGTTGAATTCAACAAGGAAAAAATTCCTCAAAAAAATGATAGGTACCAGTCTATCATTCGATCGCCCGCGAGCAGCGATACGAAGATGCCGATGGCCAGGCACGGTCCGAACGCGAAGTGGTCCTTGCGACCCTTCTTTCTGCGCGCGAGCGCGACGCCGCCGTAAACGCCGCCGATGATCAGTCCGATGAACAGCGCGACGAGCGCGCCCTGCCAGCCGAGCAAGAACCCCGCCGCGATCATGAGGAACACGTCGCCGAGTCCGAACGCGCCGTTGATGAGCAACATTATCACGAAGAGAGGAACGCTGACGGCCGCGAGGCCGATGAGCCTGCTCGACAGAGCCACCTCGGGTCCGATCCAGATGGAGACGACGGCAAGCACGCCGAGGGCGATGTTCAGACCGTCGGAGATCGTCTGCGTGTCCGCGTCGATGAGCGCAATCGCGAGCAGCACGCAAAAGACGGCGAAGAACAGGATCGCCTGCGCGGGCGAGGGGATGAAGAGGTAGAGCAACAGGCCCGCCGCGCCACACGACGCCTCGACGACGAGGTAGCGAAAGGATATCTTCGCGCCGCAGTAACGGCAACGCCCCTTCAGAAAAATCCAGCTGAATATAGGAACGAGGTCGCGCGGCACGAGACGGTGCTTGCAGGCGGGGCAGAACGAAAAGCCGCGCACAAAATCAAGCTCTCGCGGCAGCCGGTACACAAGCACATTCAAGAAGCTGCCGATCGTAGCCCCTATAGCAAAGACAAAAACATCAATTATAGTGTAAGCGACAGTAACCATAGTCTCCTTAGTATAGAGGAACCAACCCCACCCTCAAACATAGTCTCATTATTATACAGGAATCAACCCCATTCTCAAACATAGCTACATTATTATACAGGAATCAAATTCATCCTCAAACGTCGTCGCCATCCGCGTAGTAGGCCGCCAACTCCTCCTTGGTGAGCGGGCGCCCTCCACATCCGTACATGATCGTGAAGGGACACGGATGGTTGCTGTCGACCTTCACGTTGATGATCGCGGTCTTGCCCGAAGCGGCCGCGCGCTTGATCGCGGGCACGACCTCATCGATGTCCTCGACGTACTCGCCGTAACCGCCGAGCGCCTCCGCGATCTTTTCATAGCGCCGCTCCGCGAGCGCCAGCGCTATATAGCCCTTCTTCACCTCGTCCGCGTTGCGCATCGTTTCCGCCAACTTGACCATGCCCCACTGCGCGTCGTTCGAGACCACACAGATAACCTGGATGCCGTGGCGAGCCATCGTATCAAACTCACCCAGATAGAAACCTATGCTACCGTCGCCCGTGAACTCGAGCACCGGAGTCTTGCCGCCGTGAGCGAACCATTGGCCTATCGCGAAGCCCTGACCGGTTCCGATAGTGCCGTTTGCCGCGTAGCCGACGATCTGCCCGGGCTTGTGCGCGCGCGTCGCTCGCATGATCCACTCGTAGGAATCTCCGCCGTCCACAGCGATCGGCCAGTCCTTCGCTTCCTCGTTCAGGAAGTCGCCGACCGCCGCGGCGAGTCTCGCCGGGTGCATAGGCGTAATGTCTTCAAACTGGTACGACTCATCCCAATCGACCCGATACGCCGCGTGGAGCGCGGCAGCCTTGTCCAGCCACACACGATCCTCGCGCTTCGCCGCCTTGCTCTTCACCGCCGCCGCCAACTGGCGCGCCGCCGCGCCCGCACCCGCCACGATACCTATATCAGCCGGGCAGTTGAAGCCGATCATGCGGATGTCAGGATGTATCTGTATGAACGTAGCCTGATCGTTGATCATCGGAGGCTTGCCGTTGTTCAGACGAAAATTCATCGCCGCGGAAAGCGTCACAATGACGTCCGCTTCCGACAGCGCCCCCTCGCCGACGCGAAACCGCAGATCATCCTCGTCTCCGAACAGACCGCGCGCCATCGTCGTAGCGTACACCGGCAGATTGAGCCAATCGACAAGCTCCTCGATAGCTTCGCGGCCCCCCTCGCGCGTGAAGCCCGCCGCGTCGCCTATCACCAGAACCGGCTGTTTCGCGTTCGCCAGCGTCTCCGCCGCCCTGTCGATGAGCGCGGGATCGCCGAACGCCTGGGTGTTCACGCGCGCGTTCCGCGGAAACTTCACCGCGTCAAGCTCCGTAGTCGTCTTCATGACGTTCACCGGCACCTCCAGGTAAACCGGGCCGGGCGCCGCGCCCAGCATATGCCTGAAAGCCTTGGCGACATAGTCCGGAACGCGTTCCACCTCGAATATCTTCGCGGCCCACACCGTGTTGCTCTTCAGAATAGTGTACGTGTCGAACCCCATATCCTGCTCAGCGCCGGAATCGAATTCATCCACCGCCACCGACGCCGAAATGACGAGCAAAGGAGACCCCGCCCCCCTGGCTTCGAAAACGCCCTGCATCGTCTGCATGACGCCGGGAGTGACGGTGACAAGGACCACGCCGGGCTTGCCCGTAGCGCGCGCGTAAGCGTCGGCCGCGTATACGCCCGCGTTCTCATGCCGGACATCGATCACCCGAATGCCCTCCGCGCGACACCCATAGATCACCGGCATGATCTGCCCGCCGCAAATGGTGTAGATCTGTTCTACCCCTTCTGCCTTCAGCTGTTTCGCGAACAGCCCGCCCCCGTTTACCTGCATAACAACCTCCTACACCGACCGCAAGTGAAAAAATCCCGTTCACCTCTGCCGCTCTTCAGCCGCACATCGACGTGCCGCCACCTGTTTTCCCTATCTTAACCTCTCACGTCGCTAAATTCAATAGGAATATCAGCAGACGCGGAGATTCATAGAGGCTCGATCAATCCGCAGCATGGTCAGCGAAAATCGGATCCGGGGATTGCGCTAAAGCCTTCAATTAAAACAGTACACAGAAGTGCGTTTGATAAAAGTCAAACGCCCGTCGCCACAAGTGAGGTGATGTAATTTTGACACTGAGCGTAGACGCTCCGGTAAGCGTCTAGTGGCGATCAAGCCGGACACGAGCCGGGCACAGGCCGGGTACAGGCCGGGCGATAAAAAGGAGCCGCCTCATGTTTTTGAGACGGCTCTGCTCGTGTTTTTAGTGGTAGCGATTAATTAGAAACTACCTGCGCCAATCGAGCCGGGAGTAGTAGCGCCTATTGTCACTTCCCAGCTTGTTCCGTCAAAATAGGCCCACTTGGTGTCGTTGTCGTTGGCATCTGCGTTGTTCGTATACGCAAATTTCTCTATCTTGTTATTTGCATCGATAGTAGCGGTTATCTTGCCCTTGAGATTTGCGGCCGCCAAATGATTGGCCGCCGCGAGCCAGTCAGCGCGAGTAGAAGCACCAGTTCCAGAAATCGCAGAAGTAGAAGTCCCGGAAGCGGATCTCAGTTGTTCCTTTGTCGCTGGGGTGCCCGCAAGAGCCACGTCATGCAGCTGTGACGCGATCGCCTGAGCGCCGCCGTAAAGCGTGCGTCCATCTGCTTTCAGTGCCTGATCGTTCGCCTTTTGGATATACCCCGTCAGAGCCGGGATGGCGATGGCCGCGAGTATCGCGAGGATGACGAGCACGACGATGACTTCGACGAGCGTGAAACCCTTCTTCCTGTTCTTCTTCAACTGTCTTTTAAGTACCATTAACATTTTCCCATCTCCTTTTCTTTACCGAATGTCTCCTAGTTCCTATTATGTGAACCAACTGTTATCGCCTATGTTTATCGTTATCTCGTGCCTCTGCGCGGGGCACATTACCGCGTCGTGTAGAATATCTTCACGCGTTTTTCTCGGCAGCAAGAACAAGAGCACACAGAAGGAGACCTCATATGTTGCACGATTTTGAAAAATACCTGAAATCGACGAACCTCTCGGACAACACCGTTGCGTCCTACCTTTTCGCCGCCCGCCAATTTCAATCCAGATACTCCGTCGTAAACAAGAGCAACCTGCGTGACTACAAATTGTTCCTCATCGAGACCTACAAGCCCAAGACCGTCAATCTGCGCATCTGCGCCATCAACTGCTACCTCGACAGCATAAGCAAACCCGCATACAAAATCCCGTCCGTCAAAGTCCAGCAACAAACCTTTCTGGAAAACGTCATCAGCGAAGCCGATTATGACTATTTCAAGAACTGTCTGAAACGGGACGGAGAGCTGTTCTGGTATTTTGTCATACGTTTCCTCGCGGCGACGGGAGCGCGCGTCAGCGAACTCATCCAGTTCAAGGTTGAGCACGTCAAGGCCGGCCACGTCGATATGTACGCCAAGGGCGGCAAGCTGAGGCGCGTCTACATCCCCTCCGCGCTGCAGCGCGAAGCCGCGGATTGGCTCGCCGGAAAACAGCAGACGGTCGGTTTCATCTTTCTGAACAAATTCGGTAACAGGATCACGACCCGCGGTATTTCGAGTCAACTGAAGAAGTACGCCGTCCGCTACGAAATCAATCCGGCTGTCGTATATCCTCACTCGTTCCGTCACCGATTCGCGAAAAGCTTCCTCGAGCGCTGCTCCGATATAGCCTTCCTCGCAGACCTCATGGGACACGAGAGCATCGAGACCACCCGCATCTATCTGCGCAAGACGAGCACGGAGCAACGCGCCATAGTAGACGATATCATAGACTGGTGACGCGCGACGCCCAAGTCCGGTGGTAGGCTCATCGCGCTGTGCAGCACCAGGTAGCAAAAAGGGAGAAAATAATCAATTCCTCACTTCTCCTGATGAAAATAAGAGAAATGTAATATATGCCCTTGACAAATGATACCATGTGTGCTATATTATCCTTCGTGGGGAGCGTGAAGGAATAACGTCCATCAGTATCCTGATCCCCTAAGGAAATATCCGCGGCAGGGCGACAAGGAGAAGA
>JAISZM010000076.1 GCA_031269205.1 Eubacteriales Family XIII. Incertae Sedis bacterium
CACGAAGGATAATATAGCACACATGGTATCATTTGTCAAGGGTATATATTACATCTCTATTATTTTTATCAGGAGAAGTGAGGAATTGATTTATTCTCTTTTTCATTCTCAATGTGCCACATGTTATGATGTTATAAAGGTGGTTTCTCTCACATCTTGCGACAACCTGTACTAGTGCGTTTTTTTGCGGCAGAATATGCTGGTTTGCGAAAGGATCGCTTCACGCGCCGCAGAGATCGCGCAATTCCTCCCACCTTCTGTTCACGCCGTCCTGTATATCTTGGATGAGGTTCTCGTTTTCGGGCTTGAACAGGTGCTTAAACCTACCCTGCATTCTCAGATAATCTTCGACGGGGAGTTTTTTCTTCGGCTCGTAATTAAGCACCCACTCGCCGTCTGTGACCTCGAAAAGAGGCCAGACGCAACTGTCCACGGCGGCTTTGCAGATGTCCATGAGTTCGGATTCCTCGTAGCGCCATCCGCGGGGGCAGGGTGCGAGGATGTTCAGAAAGGCGGGTCCTTCCGTGTAGATGGCGGCCTCGGCTTTGTGGTGCAAGTCCCTGAAATTCGAGAGGTAGGTCGTCTGCGCCACGTAGGGGATGTGGTGAGACGCCATGATCCGCGTCAGATCCTTTTTGTACTGCGGCTTGCCGTCCGACTTCGAGCCGACGGCCGTCGTCGTCGTGTCGGCATAGAGCGGCGTTGAGGATGAGCGCTGGATACCCGTGTTCATGTACGCCTCGTTGTCGTAGCAGACGTAGACCATATCCGTGCCGCGCTCCATCGCGCCCGACAGCGCTTGGAAGCCTATGTCGTAGGTGCCGCCGTCGCCGCCGAAGGTGATGAACTTGTAGGTTTCGTCAAGGCGCCCCTTATTCCTCATCGCGGTGTACGCGGCCTCGACGCCGCTCGTTGTGGACGCGGCGTTCTCGAAGGCTGTATGGATGAAAGAGTCCTCCCACGAGGTATAGGGATAGGTCATCGAGCTGACCTCAAGGCAGCTCGTCGCGCAGGTGACGACGGCTCTGTCCTCGGGGCGCAGGGCACGCAGCACGGCTCTGACGCCGACGGTCGAGCCGCAGCCCGCGCACATACGATGCCCGGGGCTGAGCCGCTCGGGTCTGTTCGCCGCTTCCTTCAAGGTATATGCCTGATACATTATTATTCTCCTATTCCCTGACGCCAAGGTAGCGGCAGTAGGGCAACTCCTTGCCCACCGCGAGTTCTTCAAGCTCGCCGAAAATCGTGTGGAAGTCCTCGACTCGCACGTCGCGACCTCCGAGTCCGTAGATGTAGCCTGCGGCTTTGGGGACGCGCAGGCCGGCGCAGGCTCTGCCGTAGAGAGCGGCTCGAACCTCGGCGTTCAGTGGGCCTCCCGTCGCGGAGAAGCCGTCGCTGCGATCCATGATCGCGAGCGCCTTCAAGCCCGCCAGCGCGTCCGCGAGTTCGTCCGCGGGGAAGGGCCGAAACATGCGGAGCTTCACGAGTCCCGCCTTCACTCCCTCACCCCTCAGCGCGTCGACGGCGTCCTTGCCCGTACCCGCCGCGGAACTCATGAGCAGCACGCCGTACTCGGCGTCGTCCATGTGGTATTCCTCGAAGAAGCCGTATTCCCGACCGAAGGTTCGCTCAAAGTCTTCGGAAACTTCCTTCACGGCGTCCCGCGCGTTGACCATCGCCTCGTGAACGGCCCTCTTCATCTCTATCACATAGGGTGAAACGCTGTAAGGGCCGACCGCGAGGCTCTCGTCGGGGTTCAGCAGGTATTTTTCGGGGTGGTATTCGCCTACGAAGTTCTTTACCTCGCCGTCGTCTTCTATAATAATGTTCTCGATGCCGTGACTCGTGATAAAGCCGTCCTGGCAGACCATGACGGGCAGCATGACGTCCCGGCGCTCGCCGATACGATTTGCCATAAGAAGGTTATCGTAAGCCTCCTGCGCGTTCTCGCTGTAGAGCTGTATCCAGCCGGAATCGCGCGCGCCCATGCTGTCGCTGTGGTCGGCGTTGATGTTGATCGGGCCGGTCAGGGCGCGGTTGACGGCGGTGAGGACGATGGGCAGACGATCCGAAGCGGCGACGTAGAGCATCTCGTACATGAGAGCCATGCCCGCGCTCGACGTAGCCGTCATCGCCCTGACCCCTGCGGCGCTCGCCCCTATGCAGGCCGACATCGCGCTGTGCTCAGACTCCACAGCGATGAACTCCGTGTCTATGAGGCCGTCCGCTTTGAAGGAGCTGACGTACTGCGGTATCTCCGTTGACGGCGTAATAGGGAAGGCGGCTATGACGTCCGGGTTGATCTGGCGTATGGCTGTGGCCGCAGCCTGATTGCCGGACATGCGATCCTTTCTGCTCATTCTGCCGCTCCTTTCCGGGTGGGCTGTCCGCCCTGACCGCTCAGCGCCTCCCGGCCGTTCAGACCGTCCTGCGCCTCCCGCGCGTCGGCGATCCCGTCCACCACGTCTATTGCGCCGAAGGGGCAGACGCGCGCGCATATCGCGCAGCCCTTGCAATGGCCGAAATCAAAATCGCCGCGCTTGCCGCCGCTGACGGGTATCGAACTGTCCGGGCAGACGGGGAAGCAGAGCAGACACTGCCTGCAGTTGTCAGGCTTCCACACGGGCGTCCGCGTGCGCCAATCACCTGTGTTGAAGAATTCGCTGTTGCCGGAGCCGTAGACAAACCCGCCCGGCGTGATGCCTGTCCACGACGACCTCTCGCCTATGCCTTCCATGAGGTTCTTCTTTTCACTCATCTCTCATTCCTCACATTGCTGCTTTTATTACTTTATTTTTAGCATTGGCACAAAAAGAACCGTCTTCTGTGCTACTCGTTGATTCTGAGGGCGCTTGACCATGCTTCTGTTACCGCCTTCATGTTGCCTTCCACTACGTCGGGCTTGCCGTGGAACTTTTCCGTGAACGCCACTCGCATCGCTTCTATCGCCTCGTCCTTGCCCATTATTCCGGACAACCTTATCGCGGCCGACAGCAGCGGCGAGTTCGGCATCGGCCGGCCGATGGTTCGCACGGCTATGTCGATCGCGTCTATCACGTAGACATCCGCGTCCGTATCCCCAAACTCCGAGAGTACGTCTTCGGGCGCGCGGTTCGAGTTGACGAGCAGTTTGCCGCCGGGCTTCAGGCCCGCCGCTACGTCGACGGTCTTCAAGAGCGTTTCGTCGACCACGACGACCATGTCGGGCTCGTAGATGTTTGAGTGTACCCTGATCTCATCCTTGCTGAGCCTGTTGTAAGCCGTGATTGGCGCGCCCATGCGCTCCGGGCCGTATTCGGGGAAGCCCTGCACGCAGAGTCCCGCCGAAAACCCGACGTCCGCGAGCAACAGCGCCGCCGTCTTGGCTCCCTGGCCGCCGCGGCCGTGCCATCTTATCTCTATCATTCCCTGCCCTCCGCCGTTATTCCCGCAAACGCACAAATCCCCGAGCCGACTTATCAGCTCGGGGACGATTTTCATAAAACCGCGGTACCACCCCGCTACCCGCCTGCGCGTTTTCACGTTTTCGCTACGCGCGCCTACGGACACTCATGACCGCGCGGGCTACAGACCCTCACCGCGCATGGCCTCAAGCGAACCAAGCATACGGTCTTCGCGATCCGGGCTTAACGCGCCCCGCACGTGTCCCTTTACTAACACTTGCCGCTCCGACCTTCACGGTTCGCGGCTTCGCTTTCACGGGACAGGCTCGGGAGTGATCTTCGGTCGCGGGACGCCTACGCCTCGCAGCAAACGGCGTTTCTCTACGCGCGCCGACCGCGCCTACTCTCTCCGTCACAGCCTGTAATTCAACTGTTATTCAATTATTCCATCAACGTCCTCACGACGTGTTGCTCCTTCAGCGGAGCGCCAGTGAACGCGATAAAAAACATTGTACCGTCGCCACGCCCCGCTGTCAAACATTATTTTTTTATTCGACGGGGCTTGCCAGCTCCTTTTCTCGCGAAAAGCAACCAGATCGGAAACCGGGTAAAAGCACTGTTGACAATAACCCCCCCCCTTGTATAATTTTGGCATGATGGTTGTTTTGCATGGCAGTCCGGCGCGTCTTTTGATGTGACGGCCGCGTAGTTCGTCGTGGGTGGAGGGAATTTGAGCTGAGCACTATAAGGAAATTTCAAAAACCATACGCTTACGCCTTCGCCTCCGGATGTGAAGCGCTTGGCGCGCGCACTTTTTCGCTTCCCCCGTAGTACGGCGCATCGAGTTCAAGGATATCTCCCGGAATAATTGAGAAAGAGTCAGTGGACAGTCACACGTCAAGAAGGGGACGGCATTCCCTTCCCGAAGAAAGAATGGAGGAAATAATGAAACTTGTGAAAACGAAATCGACGATATCGCGTTGTCTCATGGCGTTGTTGGCGCTTGTTCTGGCGTTCGCGCTCGCGGCCTGCGGAGGCGGCGGAAGCGGCGAAAGCTCCGACGGCGGAGACGCCACAGAGACCACGAGCGACAGCAGCGAAGCACAGACTTCTTCAAACGGCGACGAAGACGTCACCATTCTGCGAGTAGGTCATATAGAGGCCGAAGGCTCGTTCCTTCACAAATCGGCCTTGGAATTTGAAAAGGATGTAGAAGAAAAAACCGGCGGTCGCGTGGATATCCAGATATACGCGAACAGCGAGCTCGGCGATGAGGGTGCGGTACTTCAGAGCATACAGATGGGCAGCATGGAAATGTGCATTACGGGTACGGCGAGTCTGACTCAGTTCGACGACCGTATGAACGCTGTCTTCCTGCCCTTCCTCTTCGACAGCCCGGAGTCCTGCGAAGCCGCCATCAAGGGCGATTTTGGCAAACTGATCAACGGTTGGATTGAGGAATACGGATTCAAGGCCCTCGCCTGGCAGTACGACGGCGCGCGCAACATCGCGAACAACAAGCGCCCGATACACAAGCTGGAAGATGTCGACGGGCTGAAGTTACGCTGCATGAACTCGGACATCTTTATCGAGATGTTCCGCCTCATGGGAATCAACGCCACTCCTATGGCCTATAGCGAGATATATACGGCGGTTCAGCAGGGCGTGGTGGACGGCAATGACAATCCGGCCGGTCTCTTCGTGGAGTCGAAGTTCTACGAGGTCCACAAGTATTACAGTCTGAGCGAGCATACGTACGGCACCGCCAACGCGGTCATTTCGCTCGATAAGTACAACAGCTTACCCGAAGATGTGCGCGGAATTATCGACGAGGCATCGAAGACCTTCCTCGAAGATTGGCAGATAAATAAGGCACGCGCCGCGGAGAAGGATTATATCGAGGACATCAATGAAAACGGCTGTGAGGTGAACGAGCTTGACCCGGGCGAAAAGGAACGCTTTGTCGAAGTATGCAGCCCCCTCTACCAACAGATGCGCGACAAGTGGGGCGATGAGACCTGGAAAGAGATCGAAACCGCCCTCGGTCGCGAACTCATGTAGTTGCACTAGCTGAACACGGGAGGTACCTATGATCATCAGGAGAATGCTGACAGACAGGCTCAACAACATAGAGTCGATCTGCGTGGGCATCATGATCGCGGTCGCGGTCGTGGTCATATTCATGCAAATCATCATGCGGTATGTATTCAACAACTCGCTCTCTTGGAGCGAAGAGCTTGCTCGCTATCTGTTTATCTGGTTTTCCTGGCTTGGCGTAAGTATCGGTCAGCGTAACGGAGAGCACATCTCCGTTACGCTGCTGACGGATAGGCTGAAGCCAGCTCCGCAAAAGGTCGTTATTTTCATCAAAGACATCATCACCTTACTTATACTATTGGTACTCGTTTATTATGGGGTCGTCGTGGTCGGCAAGCAGATATCGATGGGCGTCGTGTCCGTGGCGCTCAAGATACCTATGTACGTCATATACTTCTCCATGCCTCTCGGCTGCCTTCTGATGGCCATTCGCGTCGTCGCCGGTTTTTTCAAAAAGCGAGATGAGGTAACGGCCGATCCGGCCCAGGTGGAAGGGGGTGAGTAGATGGATGATATACTGTTTTTGTTTATAGTGGTTTTCGCGCTCATCTCCCTTTCCGTTCCGGTGGGCTTTGCTATAGGCGGAGCGACGATCGTGACCATGCTCTTGTTCAGCGACATACCTACCTTCATGATCGGGCAGTACGCGGTTTCGGGCATAGACTCGTTTTCCCTCATGGCGATTCCGTTTTTTATACTCGCGGGCATAGTGATGAGCGTAGGAGGCTTGGCCAGGCGGCTCGTAGATGTGGCGGCGAGCGTGGTCGGCTACGCCACGGGCGGTCTCGGGGCCGTAGTCGGTGTGGCCTGCATGTTCTTCGGCGCCATATCCGGCTCGGCGATGGCGACAGTATCCTCCATCGGCAGCATCATGATCCCGGAGATGGCCTCAAAAGGATACGAAAGAGGCTACGCCGCGGCGATCACGGCTTCCGCTGGCACCATCGGAGCGATCATCCCGCCAAGTATTCCCTTCGTCATATTCGGGGTGGTGACTCAAACGTCTATCGGAGACCTGTTTCTCGCGGGAGTTTTGCCCGGTATCCTGATGGGCGTAGGCATCATCATTGCTAATTACGTGATTTGCAAGAGGAAGGGCATCCAGGGCTCGGCGGAGCGCAAGACCGCCAGACAGAATCTCCGTACGATATGGGACGCCAAATGGGCTTTGCTGACTCCTGTCGTGATACTGGGCGGCATATACTCGGGCATCTTTTCCCCGACCGAGTCGGCGGTCATCGGCGTCGTGTACGCTGCCGTCGTCAGCTTGTTTGTCTACCGGGAAATTGGATTCAAGGATCTGTTCAGGGCGATTACGGATACGGCAAGCATCAACGGCATCACTTGTTTCCTGCTCGGCCTGTCGACGAGTTTCGCCGCTTATTTGAGCATGGAGCAGGTACCGGGCAAGCTCATGGATTTCGTTCTCAGCTTGACGGACAACAAAATCATCTTCCTGCTCATCATCAATGTTCTCCTGCTCGTCCTTGGGTGCATTATCGACAACATCCCGGCCGCGATCATTCTGTCTCCGATCCTGATGCCGGCTATGCTTCAATTCGGAGTGGACCCGATCCATTTCGGCGTCTTCATGACTATCAATCTCATGATCGGACTCATCACGCCGCCATACGGATGTAATCTTTTCGTGGCAAGCGCTGTGGCCCATGTCAAAATGGAGAAAATGCTGAAATACTTACTGCCATTTTTCATCGCGCTGATAGCGATTCTGCTTATCGTGACGTACATACCCGCCGTTTCGTTGGTGTTGCTCAACAAATGACGACTGCGCGTTGTTTTTGGACTGTAAGATGAGCATGAGAAGCCTGAGAGGGGTCGCGAAGCGGCCTCTCCCCGGCCTCTCGCTGTTTTCTTTTTCACGTTTGCTCTGTTCGACAATACCGAAAAAATATGCTATATTATTAGACAAACAGTAGACCCTTATTTATTTATTATGGTCGTGCGGAACTTGATACTTTGTGTCAAGGATCGGGGCGACGCCGCGTACGCTTCGGGAAACGCATCGACGAGGTTCGAGATATGGCGATTGCGGAAACTTCTAAGAACAACGGTCTCTCCGCTCCGGGCGGGGATAACATACGGGTACTCGTCCAGGCTGCGGCAGTCATAGATCTGCTCTCGGCGTCCGACAAGCCCGTTTCGCTCACCGCTCTTTCCAACGAATAGGAGGTAATAACTATGGCAATTACTGGGGTGTTGAGGGCTGCGATGATGCAGCTGCGGGTGCTGGATCTCGAGACGTCTGTCGACTTTTACACGAATGTCGTCGGGCTGTTCGAGGTGGGAAGGACTTCCGACGGGAGAGTTTTATTGAAGGGCTATGACGAGTTCGACCATCATTCATTCGTGTTGCGCAAGGCCGAGACTGCGGGCATGGACTTCATGGGGTTCAAGGTCGCGTCCGACGCGTATCTTGACTTTCTCGCGGGCAGGACGAAGGAATTTGGCTTGCCGGTCGAGATCGTCCCCGCGAATGCGGATCAGCCCGGCGTCGGGCGTCGCGTCTCGACGAGGGTTCCGACGGGTCACCGTCTCGACTTTTTCGCGGACATCGAAGAATCCGATCCGAAACCGAGTATTCTGAATCCCGAAATATGGTCGGTCGAGCCTCGCGGAATCGGTTCGGCCACGTTTGACCACGCTCTGCTCTTTGGGCCGGGTTCTGCTGAAACGGTTCGCTATCTGATGGAAGTCTGCGGGTTCGCAGCGGTCGAAAAGGGCCTGCTGCCCGACGGCAACACGTTCGTCACGTGGCTTTCCTGCGCGAACAGGGCGCACGATGTCGCCGTACTCGAGTTCGACCAGCCGGGCAAGCTGCATCATGTGGCTTACAAGCTCGACAACTGGAATGATATCGGCCACGCCGCTGACATCATGACAATGAACGAGGTCACGATAGACGCGGGGCCGATGCGCCACGGCGCCACGCGCAGGCAAATGATCTACTTCTTCGATCCCTCGGGGAACAGGCTCGAAACCTGCACGAGCGGCTATGCGTTTTATCCGGATATGCCCGTGCGCGTTTGGGACTTCGACCACATCGGCAAGGGAATTTTCTATTACACGAGGCAGCTCAACGATAATTTCCTGAAAGTTGTTTCATAGGGCGGTTGGTTGAGCAGACAGTCAAGCTCATGGACGCTCTGAAGATCTGACGGCGGCGGCGATCGGCCACTATCTCGTGCCGCCCCTGCTCAACGGCGACAAGGTCACGATCAGCGGGTAGGTTTTCGTCAGGACGACGATATCTCTCTGTGGCAGGCTTCGGGGAAGGCTTCTGTCAGTATCTCGGGCGGGTCGGCTGTCGTTATGATGATCTGACAATCTTCGAATGAGTCCGGAAGGCGTTTTTGTCGGCCTTCGTCGAGTTCGGACAGGACGTCGTCGAGCAGCAGGATCGGCATTTCACCGGTTTCCTCCTTTATTATATCGACCTCCGCGAGCTTCAGCGCAAGGGCGGCCGTGCGTTGTTGGCCCTGAGAGCCGTATTTTCGCAGATCGACGCCGCCGCTCACGAGTTTCAGGTCGTCCTTGTGCGGGCCGGCCGTCGTGGCGCCGAACTCCCGATCCTTCGCGCGGCGGCTTTGGAGTTCGGCAGCTATGCGTTCGCGCGCGTCCTCGATGGCGGTGAACGCTACGCTCGGCTCATACGACACCTCGAGCGCTCCTTCCTCGTCTGTGGATGTAGCCGTGATGCGGGATTGGATGCCTGCGCTGATGACGGCGAGTTTTTCCGCGAAACGCGCGCGCTCGGCCATGATACGCGCACCCGTGTCCGCGAGATAGCCGTCGTACACGTTGAGGAGGGGTTCGTTCAGCGTCTGTTCTTTCAGAAGCAGGTTGCGGTTTTTCACTATCCTCCGGTACTTTATGACGTCAAGGTAATAGAGCGGCTTGAGCTGGAACAGTTCGTGATCCATGAAGCGCCGCCGTTTTTCGGGTTCGTCCTTCACTATGCGCAGGTCGTCGGGCGAAAAAATGACGGTCAGCGCGTGACCCGCCAGGTCGGCGCCTTTGCGAACCCCGACGCCGTCGACAAAGAAACTCTTGTCGCGGCCGTTCATGCTGACCTCGACGGTCATGTCTTCGTCGCCTTTTCCGAACAAGCCCTTGATGCGATAGAAAGTCTTGCCGAAGGTGATGGCTTCGGCGTCGTTACGCGTACGGAACGACCGGCCCATCGAAAGGATGTGAACGGCCTCGAGCATGTTCGTCTTGCCCTCGCCGTTTTTCCCCGTCAATATGTTGACGCCGCGCCCGAAGTCGACGGAACACGCCTCATAGTTGCGGAAGTTTTGCAGGGCCAACGTGCGAATATACATAGATAGATAGTACCATATTATCCGCCGCCATGCCCTGTATTTTCATAATAAGGCGCGGGTGAATCCTTCCCGTCCTCCTTGTCCCTAATCCATGTTACAATTAAGGAAGCACTGATTAATTCCGTTTGCCAGCTGAGCCGATGGATTTTTCGCCTGACACAGGCAAAAACCGCAGGAATACTGGTGGTATTTCGAGGATTTTTGCCGAAGTCAGGCGAAAAATCGGCGGCTCAGATGGTGGACATGAATTAATCAGCGTTTCCTTAAACGAACTCTACAAAAAAATTATTGCATTCATTGATGAAGAGGATCGGCGAAGGGCGGAGCTGTTCATGTCTTGGGAGGGATGGTCGCGCGATGATAATTGAGCTTTTTGGAAAGGAACATCCTGGTCTTTGCCTGTTCCCCTGTCGCCGGGAGGGTCTGAAATGATCGTGACGGTGACTTTGAATCCTGCCATAGATAAGACCGCCGAGGTTGAGCGTTTCAATCCGGGTGGGTTGAATCGGCTCGGCAATATCGTCCTCGACGCGGGGGGCAAGGGCGTCAATGTGTCAAAGGCTCTCTACGCCCTTGGAGGACGCTCCGTGGCGACAGGATTTCTCGGCGACGGCGGAAGCGTGATAAAGCGGATGCTCGGAGATATCGGAATCGAGTCGGATTTTGTACCGGTACACGGCATCGCAAGGACAAACCTGAAGGTGCTTGACGACGAGGCGGTTCTGACCGAGCTAAATGAACCGGGCGCGCTTGTAACGGATAAAGATATTTCCCTGTTGCGCGAAAAACTCATGACCTACGCCGCGCCGGATACGATCTTTGTTTTTGCGGGCAGTCTGCCGCCCGGCGCGGACGCGCGTACCTATGCGTCCATGATAGAGACCGTGAAGTCCGCGAGAGCGAAGGTGTTTCTTGACGCCGACGGCGAAGCTCTTCGCGCAGCTTTAGAAAACGCGACGGCGCCGGATTTCCTCAAGCCAAACGTGGTGGAACTTATGGAATATATGTCGTTGGAGGAGCGCCCCGATAGCGCCGGCGTCGCAGCGCTGTGCCGAAAGCTCATCAGGGATAAGGGCGTAGGAAAAATTTCGGTGTCCATGGGCGCGGAGGGCGCTGTGTTTGCGGACGCCGCGGACGCATATTGGGCGCCGGGCCTGAACGTCGAGGTTCATTCGGCGGTCGGCGCCGGGGACAGCATGGTTGCGGCGTTCGCGCTCTGCGAAGAGTCGGGCGCCAGCTTTAAGGACGCGGCCCGCTTAGCCATGGCGGTATCGGCAGGCGCGGTCACGACGAAAGGAACGAAAGCGCCTTCTCTGGCGCTGGTGAACGAGTTGCTTACGCGGGTTGAGCTACAAAGAATCTAGTCTTGCGTGTAGCGGCCTTTTTGCGGGAATTCCGGCGCGGCGCGGGTAGGCGGCCGGGGTGGGGCGCTCCTTTCGTATCACGATGATGATGTGAGCCGCGGGCGCTTGGTGAGCGTTGGCGGTTGGGGCTGCGATGGAGGCGGTGCGGACGCTGTCTTCGGCTGTTTCGAGGCCGGGTTGCCGCGGGGGTGTTGCGGCGCGTGTGAGGACTTCGGCGACGGGAGCGGCGCCGAGGATTTGACGGGCGTTTTCGCTCTCTTCGATTTCATTCACCTGGCGGGCGGATTTGTAGGCGTAGAGGGCGCCGCCTACGCGCGCGAGCGGCAGGCCATATTCGCAGAGCGTGGAGAGATGTCCTACGGCGCGGCTTACTACGAGGTCGAAGCTTTCGCGGAGGGGGGCGCGGGCGGCTTCCTCCGCGCGAGCCTGGAGGACTTGCACGTCGTCTATGCCGAGTTCCGCGCAGGCTTCGGTTATGAAGTCCGTCCGCTTTCGGAGCGAGTCTATGAGCAGGAAGGCCTTTTCCGGGCAGGCTATAGCGAGGGGTACGCCGGGGAAACCCGCGCCTGTGCCTATGTCGGCTACGCGGCGTGCGACGATGAACTCCGGCCGGCCGTAAGCGGCGAGTGAATCCGCTATATGTTTTTCGATGAATTCATCTTCGTCTGTAATCGCCGTAAGGTTCATTACCTCGTTGCGCTTCAGCACGAGTTTCATGTAGCCGAGCATGAGATGAGCTTTCCTCGCCGCGTCCGGGACGCCGAGCTCGGACAGAATGGCCTTGAGTTTTGCCTCGCGTGCCGCCGTCATCGTTTCGTCCCGCCCCGTTCGTCACCGTTGTTCGCGCCGGTTCCGTCCTGTCGCCGCCCACTGGACGCTGGAGAGGAACCGGCGGTATCCTCCCCCTTCGTGCCTTCCGCGGCGCGGGCGACGCGCGCGAGATGGATCAACAGTACGTTTATGTCGGCGGGGGACACCCCCGATATGCGCGAGGCCATGCCGACGGAGGAGGGTCGCTGTCTATCGAGTTTCTCCGCGGCTTCGAGGCGCAGGCCTCTCATACCGAGATAGTCGACGCCGTCGGGTATGAGCTTGTTTTCGAGTTTTTTGAAGCGGCGGATGCGCTCATCCTGCTTCGCGATATAGCCCTCGTACTTGATCTGTATCTCGGCCTGACGGCTGACGTATCTGTCCATGTCCGCGGGTCTGTCGGGGTCAACGGCGGCGAGATCCGCGTATGTTATCTCCGGGCGCTTCAAGAGTTCGGCGAGAGTGAGGCGCGATCCGCCAACAGTCGGCCGACGGGGTTCTTTTTGCCCGAGGGTGGCGAGGAATTCGTCCACGTTGACGGCACTGACGCAGGTCGAGCGCAGACGCTCCAACTCCTGCTCCGTTCTGTGTTTATTACATAAATATCTGTCGTAGCGTTCCTTCGTCGCGAGGCCAAGTGCGTAGCCCTGTTCGGTCAGGCGCAGATCGGCGTTGTCCTGTCGCAGCGTGAGGCGGAACTCGGCGCGCGAGGTCATGATGCGGTAGGGTTCGTCCGTGCCCTTTGTCACGAGGTCGTCGATGAGTACGCCTATGTAGGCTTCATCGCGGCGCGGCGTCCACGGCTCTTTGCCGTCGAGCAGGCGCGCCGCGTTGACGCCGGCGACGAGGCCCTGCGCGGCGGCCTCCTCGTAGCCGGAAGTGCCGTTGAACTGGCCCGCACAGTACAGGCCGCGGACGCCGCGGTAGGCGAGGCTCGGCGCGAGGACGAGCGGATCGAGGCAGTCGTATTCGATGGAATAGGCCCATTTCGTGAATTCGGCGTGTTCGAGTCCTTCGATGGAGCGATAAAATTCGCGCTGTATCTCCTCGGGCAGACTCGTGCTCATGCCCTGGATGTAGACGTCCTCCGTGGACAGCCCTTCGGGTTCTAGGAAGATCTGATGTCGGCCGCGTTCGGGGAAGCGGCTCACCTTGTCCTCGATGGACAGGCAGTAGCGCGGGCCCGTACCCGTGGTGTGGCCGCCGTAGGGCGCGGTCTTTTCTATGTTGTCGGCGACTATTTTGTGCCCGCGCGGGTTCGTCCACGTCAGCCAGCACGATATTTTGTTGCCGCCGAGGTCCCTGCCGTAATTCAGGTAGGAGAAGGGTTCGATCGTGTCGTCGCCCTTTTGCTCTTGCATTTTGCCGTAGTCGAGGGTTGTCGCTGAAGCGCGGGCGGGCGTGCCCGTCTTGAAGCGCCTGAGCGGGAAACCTCTGCGGCGCAGGCTGTCCGCTAACGCGTAGGACGGTTTCAGGCCAGACGGGCCGCTGCGCCACTCCTTGTCCGAGATGTGCAGGAGGCCACCGAGGTAGGTTCCCGTCGCGAGTATTACCGCCGGAGCGCAGCGGCGCTCGCCTCCGGCGAGCGCGACGCCCGCGACTCTGCTGTCCGTACTGTCCGCCCTATCGACGCCCGCGACTCTGCTGCCCGTACGATCCGCCCTGTCGACGCTCGCGACTCTGCTGCCCGTACTGTCCGCCCTATCGACGCCCGCGGCGTTGACTCTCGCGCCGTTCGCCCTGCCTGTGCCCGCGCCCCCCTGTGCGGGCACAAGAGAACCGTCTCCCTCCGCGCTCTCGAAAAGAAGATCCGTGACCTCGCCTTCCTCGAGCGTAAGCCCCGGCTGCGCCCTGAGCGTGCGAAGCATCTCCTCGTGGTAACGCTGCTTGTCGGCCTGCGCGCGCGGCGACCACACGGCCTGACCTTTCGAGCGGTTCAGCATACGGCTCTGGATAAAGGTCTTGTCGATGTGCCGTCCCATCTCGCCGCCGAGCGCGTCAATCTCTTTTACCAGCTGTCCCTTGCCAGTACCCCCAATCGCGGGATTGCACGGCATCATCGCGACCGATTCGAGTTCGATCGTGAGCACGAGCGTCCGCTTGCCGAGCCTCGCCGCCGCGAGCCCCGCCTCACAACCGGCGTGTCCGGCCCCCACTACAACGACGTCGTACTTCGTCCCCTTCATACGCGCGCACTTCCGCGAGCACGTACGCCGAACATCCGGCGGAGTTCGGCAGCCCTTTCTTCGTAAGTAAAAAACGGCGTATCGTTGCGTTCGGCGGAAACCCTGCAAAACACATCATGTGCGGGATGATCCCCCGCGAAACCCGCGCGCCGCAGCGTCTTTTCGGCGCTTTTCCTCCTATACCTATGCGTCACACGAACTCCGCGACCAAAAGCGTCCGGTCGTCCTTCGCGGCGATGATCGTATACTTCGAGGCCTCGGCTATGATGCTCCGCGCAAGTTCGCCTACGTCGCGCTTCGCGTTCACTGCCGCGATCCGGCGCACACCTTCGGAGCCGAAGGCCGATTTCTCCGCCCGGCTGTACTCCTCGATAATACCGTCCGTATAGAGCAGCAACCTGTCGCCCGGAGCTATGCCTATGATCTCCTCCTCAAAGGCGTTCTCATCGCTGATTGCGGATATCGGCATCCCCCTGACCGGCGCCTCCTCCGTGCGGCCGCTCTTCCGCAGTATGAGCGGATAACAATTATGACCGGCATTGGCAATAGATAGCTCTCCGCGCGACCTGCTGTACCTGCAGCAGAGCATGGTTATGTACACGCTCGCGTCAATGCCGAGCGCCTTATACCCCCGCAAAATCTCCGCCAGCAACACATCCAGCCCCTCCGACGCGAGTTCCGCGTTCGCGCGAACCTTTTCATTGATGAACATGGTCAACAGCGACGCCTGTATGCCGTGTCCCGAAACATCCGCGATGTAGATGAGCGCTTCGTCGTCGTTCAATTTGATGACGTCATAGGTGTCCCCGCTGAGTTTTTCGGCTGGCAGATAAATGGAATGTAATTGTATCAACCCCCAATATTCCCCGTTATCCGGAAGGATGCTTTCTTGTATTTGCCCCGCCATATTGACATCTGTGTTATATCTTATAAAGTGCGCATTTGCTTTGTTTTCAATGATTTTCTTCTCCGAAATATCCTCGAGCATGACCGCCAGATATTTATTCTCTCCCGAGGGAATCGCCGTTTCGATCAACCTGTAATCGACATCCGCTATCTTGACTTCCACAACCCCGTCACTCCGTCTGATTGCGCCCACCGCCCTGTCGTACGCGCCGTCGTCATTTTCCGCCTCACCGCTCGCCAAAAAAAGAATCCCCGCGTTCCTGCCGACAAGATTCCCGAAAGTGGCTTCCATGATGCGATTTATATACAATATTTCACGATCCTCGGTGAGGATCATCACCGGGTTTATCATCGCATCGGCCATCGACGCCAGCAACTTTTCCGTGTCCGGTTCCCCTTCCTTCACGGATTCCGGGGGGTTTTCCGCTTCGTGACCGATTCCGAGTTCGCTCGCCGCCCTTTCCGTTTCCGATTCTCCTTTTCCCGTTTCGTCCCGTTTTTCGTTCATGATCCGGATCGCGCCTTCAATCGCATGAATTCTTCGAGAAGCCCGTCAAGCTCATCCCTGCTATAATAGTGAAAATCAATCGTTCCGCGATGGGCGCTCTTGCTTATCGTCACCCTCGTACCGAACAGCGTGGTGAGTTCTTCCTCAGCCGTTCTGATGGC